>JAYTFO010000076.1:0-7652 GCA_043734305.1 Acidobacteriota bacterium
AACCCTGGCTCCAACGCTGCGAGTTTCGTTTTGACTGCGCTAATTACCTCTTGGGCGTTGGCTCCGTTGCGGATGACCACGACGCCTCCCACGACATCCTTGCCGTCCTTGTCGAGAACGCCGCGGCGGAATTCCGGCCCCAGATGGACATTCGCGACATTGCGGATATAGACCGGCGTGCCCCCGCTGGCAATCAAGACGATGTTCTCGATATCTGCCGTCGAGCGGATCAAGCCGATGCCCCGGACCGCCATCTCCTGGTCGCTTGCTTCTACGACTTTCGCACCCACGTTGCTGTTGCTGCGCTGGACGCCCTCGATGACCGCTCGCAAAGGGATGTTGTAGGCGCGCAACTTGATGGGGTCAACGTCGATCTGGTACTGGCGCACCCAACCTCCGATGCTAGCCACTTCTGCCACTCCGGACACTGAGTTCAGCTGGTACTTGATGAACCAGTCCTGCAGGGAGTGGAGTGTGCCGCCGTCGTAAGGTCCTTCGACCGTGTACCAGAACACTTGGCCCACACCGGTTGCATCCGGGCCTAAAACAGGCACGACCCCCTCGGGCAGGAAACCCGATGCAAGGTTCAGGCGTTCCAAGACCCGCGTGCGTGCAAAATAGGGATCAATATTGTCCTGGAAGATGATGTTGATTATCGAGAAGCCCAAGGCCGAGGAGGAACGGACATCCCTCACTCCCGCCAGCCCTTGGAGGTTGACGGTTAGGGGATACGTGATCTGGTCTTCCACCTCCTGCGGGCTACGGCCCGCCCAGTCTGTGTAGACGATCACCTGGTTTTCACTGAGATCAGGAATGGCGTCGATCGGCGTCCTTAGCAGAGCCCAGTAACCCCAGGCAGCCAGCAGCGCGTAGACCAGCAGGATGAGGAAGCGGTTCTTCAGCGACAATTCAATGAGCCGGTTAATCATGGTTTCTTTTCTTCACTGCGAATTCAGCCGGGTGTGATAGCTACCCAGGAGTTGACCGTTGCGACTGGCATTCACTTCGACATTCCAGGAGCCCGCTGTCGGGATCTTGATCGTGCCCACGTAGTCAGAGCCCTTCCATGTGAGGTCGGTTGCGGCACGCATCTCGCCCATTCCCATTGCTGGCATCGCCGGCATGATAAGAGTGACCTTGACCAGCACATCGCTCACCGGCTTCCCCGAAGCATCGAGTAAGGCGGTGTGCAGCGTCGCATCGGAATTGCCGCGAGGTGTTTCCGGGTCAGAACGGAAGGTGAACTTGATCTGAGGGGCAGGAGACCCTTGTGCCTGACCATGATCGAATTCCTTCGATCCACCAAAGAGTCCAGTCATTCCGCCCGTGATTCGAGTTTGTGAGTCGATCAGGAAACTACCTTGGCTGACGATGCGTTCGCCTTCTTTGAGGCCGGCGAGCACTGGGTAGTAGTCGGTACCTGCTGGACCGAGTTGGACCTGCCGTCCCTCAAACTCTCCACCGCTCTTGGCCACGTAGACGATCTTGCGCGTGCCAGTATCGAGAACTGCAGAGCGTGGTATGGCAAGGACGTCGCGTCCTGCGGGTGCGGCGAATTTCACCTGCACGAACATGCCGGGGCGCAGTCGCATGCTGGGGTTCGGAACTTGGATGCGAGCTGAGGCGGTGCGAGTTTGAGGGTTAATGGAAGTATCTAGAAATCCAACTCGCCCGTGCAGCGTAGTGCCGGGTAGTGAGTCGGAAGTGATCTCAACGGACTGGCCGGTGTGCACCGAAGGCAGGTCGGGCTGGTACACGTCTGCCTTCACCCAAATCGTACTCAGGTCGGTGACGGTAAAGAGGACTTCTCCTGCGTTTACGTATTGCCCTTGAGTAACTCTGCGTTCGGTCACAATACCGCTGACGGTGGCGTAAATGGGGAGTTCGATCTGTGGCTTTGCCGAAGATGCGATCTCATCAAGCTGCTGTGTAGTGAGTCCCCAGAGTTCCAGCCGGCGGCGGCTGGCGTTTACGAGATCTTCGGCGCCGGAAACAGCCAAGGGCTCGGCCCCTTCGCCAAGACGCTTTCGGTTTTCGAGAGCAAGTCTGTATTCCTCGGCGGCAGAAAAGACTTCAGGGCTGTAAAGAGATGCAATGGTCTGACCACGGCGCACTTGCTGGCCCGTGAAATCAAGATACAGCTTGTCGATGCGGCCACCGATACGCGCACTGATCGAAGCGAGTTGCGTTTCCGGCTCGTCGACCTTGGCGACCGTCATGAGAGCGCGTTGAAGGTTACGTCGCCTGACTTCGACCGTTTCGACACCAACGTTCGCCTGCTCCTTCTGGTCGAGTTGGATGCTGGAGACAGGGGCATCCGCCCGCGCTTGTTCGTGTTCTGTGGGTTGAGAAGTGGCCTGATTAGGCGCAGTCTCGCTCCTTGGAATCAAGGCTTCGTGAGACTGGGTAGCGCTAAGGTCGGGATGCCAAAGGCCTTTTGCGGCGTAGGCGACGAAGGCCAATACCAGTCCGAGAATGAGCCCTGTAACAAGGAGTTTCTTTTCATGGAGCGTCATTAGCGCACCTCTGGGGTGATCTGAGGGAGAGAAGTTTGAGAGCCGGTTGTGTTCGATTCGTGTTCGTCGCGCGCCAAGGGAGTTCCCACCGCTCGTTCGAGCTCCGCAATTCGCGATTCCAGTTCGGACGCAGCGCGGTAGTAATCGAGTTCAACTTCGAGAGTCGTGTTCTGACTGTCGAGCAAGTTGAGGAAGTCCGTGCGATCAGCCTGATAAGCGGCGACGGTTGACTTCAGTGTCGCCTGTGCTTGGGGACGAAGCGTTTGGCTGTAAAGATCAACGAGGCGCTTGGCAGATTGCGCACGAATCAGAGCTTCCTGGATTTCCTCGAAGACGAGCGCACGCTGGTTCTCATACTCGGCTCTGTCAGCCGAGAGATTTGCCTGTGCCTCAGCGATCTCTGCGTCGTGGCGCCCGCGGTTCAGCCACGGCAGCGTGACGGCCAGCTCGGCCATGTACGTGTTGCGATAAGGGGCGCCGTCCGGCATGAGCATGTAACCCGCGCTGAGGTTGTAATCCGGCGTGTAGGACTTCTCGGCCAGCTTCGTGCGAGCCTCGCCGAGCTGCACACCAGAAACCGCCACCGCGAGCTCGGCTCGATTTTCCAAGGCGCGTCTTTCCAGGTCCAACAGTGCGGGGAGCTTCTGCGGCGGCGAATATTGGCCCTGAACTTCGAGCGGAGATCCGGGGTCCCGGCCCAGCAAGGTATTCAGTCGAGCTCGCGCGAGGCCGCCGTCCTGTTCGAGCATCACGAGGTGTTCGACCAGTTTGGTGAGTGCGATCTGTGCTTTCAGCACGTCCTGCTGCGGAACGCGTCCGACAACGTACTTGATCCGCGCCGATTCCGACGACTGGCGAGCCAGCGCCGCCTGCTCGTCATGCAGCCGGAGTTCGTCCTGATTGCGGAGTAGATCGTAGAACGTCTTTCGGACTCGAGCCGTTACGTCGCGCTTCTTGGCCTCCAGTTCCGCTTTGACCTGCGAGACTTCCTCCGAAGCAAGTTGTGTGCGCAGTGCGCGCTTGCCCGGACCGGGCAGCGACTGGTTGAACATGAACATGTGCTGCGTCTGGTTAAGGTCCCAGGGCTTGGCGAGTGGTGTGCCCCAGCCGCGATACATGAACTCAGGGTCGCTCAACGAACCGGCGCTGTGCACTCGTGCCCCGGCGATGGCGACACGACGGGTAGCCACCCGGATTTCGGGATTGTTGGCCAAAGCCGTTGTTTCTAGTTCGGCAAGGTTCATCGGCGGCGTGGACGGGCGAGAGTGCTGATGCTCCTGAGCCAGGAGGCTAGTGACGCCAGATAGAGGATCGACACCAGTGGCTGGCTCGCTGGCAAAACCACGCGCACCACTGAAGGCAATCAAGACACAAAAACTTACGTGTAGAACTTTCATTGTTCCTCCGTAAACAATTCACAGATAGAGGGATAGCGCGTCCGCATCGCGCGCACCTAGCGCGCACGAAGGCAAAGCACGGCCTCATCTATGGCAATGAAAGGTGTCTAGATTCGCAGAATGGAATTACAGCCGGGAGACGGTTCAGGAGGCGGGATGTGAAGAAACAAAAGAGGAGAACCTGATGTCGACGCTGTCAGGGCCGCTAACGACGCAACCGGGGATATAACGGCAAATGCAGCGTGACGAAGCGGGGCGCCAACCTGGGCCTGGGGAAGAACAGTGTTCGTGGGGCGGTGAGCCTGACAGCAGGAATGACTGGCCGGCATCATGGAGTTTCCACACTGCCCCGCCATATGGTGGCAGCACTCACGTTCCGCGGGAGTCATCGTCGCACCCGGAAGGACGCACGCCATGGCAGGCGTGATTGCCCATAACAGAGCGATCGTCAGCAGCGCGAATGCTCGGGTTCTGGTCATTCTCATCAGTGTACCGCGTCTTGCCAACACCATGAACACCAAAGTCTTACTTCCCCAACCAGTGATTATGGACCTCGCTGCACTCATTTGCAGTGATCCTCGTCACACATTCTCATCAAAAGTTTGCGAAAATGGCCTCATTTCGAATGACTCTTTTTCACAAGCGTGCTGACGTGCAATTCAGAGCGCTTGTTTGGTCTTGAGAAATTACAGCAGCCGTTGAGTAACCAATTCGCACTTTCTTGCGGAGATTGCTTCGATCGGTCGCAGTCATCGAGGTCACTCCATACGGTATTGTCAGTGGCAGTCGCACGGCCTTCCCTAAGCGCTTGTCAGCCCTCCCGCGCAACCAGAGGTATCAGGCACAGGGCGGCCACAGGATCGGCAGTCGCGGCGCCAGGTTCCGATGTATGGGCAGAACGGTGCATTGGAGAAAACAAGCAGGCCGTGAAGACGCCACGGCTGAGGGCCACACGGTTTCGGTCCAATGAGGTACAGTTTTGGTTGAGCCTGATCGCTTACGACCATGGGAACTTGTGGCCGCGCCTGGTGCTTCCAACAGAATGGACAATGCGATTGTTCATCTGGATGGTCGCTGTAGTCACCGGGATTATCGGATTTCCGCGCATTTATTTGGGAGTGCATTCCCGGAGCGATGTGATCGCCGGATATTAGGGAACTCTTGTTTGGGTTGGAGCAGTTGGCTTTTTAGACAAAGTCCTTAAGAGGTCAGAGAAAGGCCGAACGAGCGGCACGCACATCTGAGCCGATCTGAATCCCGAGATGCAATCACGACTACTCACGGTAATACTCAATCGGGCGGCGGGCGCGGATAACGAAGGGGCCCTGCGCGGCCGTATCGCAAAAATTCTGGAAGAACACGGCATTCAGGTTGAGATTCGGACGGTCCAGGGCGGTAGCGGAATTACCGAACTTGCCAAGTCCGCGGTGCGAAACGGCAGCTTCGCCGTGGCGGCCGGGGGTGGCGATGGTACGGTGAGCGCCGTGGCTACCGCCCTGGTCGACTCAGAATGCGCACTGGGCGTCTTGCCGCTGGGGACTTTCAATCACTTCGCCAAAGACTTACGAATCCCGCTCGACGTAGAAGAAGCTGCTCAAACGATCGCTACGGGCAAGATCCGCAGAGTTGATGTGGGCGAAATCAACGGCAAAATCTTCGTCAACAACTCGAGCCTGGGTTTGTATCCCAATATGGTCCGCAGGCGCGAACAAGAGCACAGGCTCGGGCGAAACAAATGGATGGCTCTTTTCTGGGTGACCCTCGCGGTATTGCGTCGCTACCCCCTTCTGGTGGTTCGGCTAACTTCCCGCGACGGCCAACAGCTTATCCGCCGCACGCCAGTGGTTTTCATCGGTAACAACCAGTACGAACTGAAAGGTTTTGAGATCGGCTCGCGCCCATTGCTCGATGGAGGTATGCTCGCCATTTATGTAGCTCATCAAGACCGCCCGGCGACTTTGATCAGAATGGGGGTTGAAGCTGTTCTCGGCAGGCTTCATCGCGGCGTCGACTTCGACTTTCTGTCCACGGAAAATTTACAGATTGAAGCCACTCGCAGAACAATGCAGGTTGCAACCGATGGGGAAGTTTCAACGTTTGCTCCACCATTACTCTATCGAATCCGCCCCCTCGCACTGCGGGTCATTGTTCCCGTGGTTTAGTAAGATCAGTCATGCGCACCATCGTTCACCTCTCAGACCTGCACTTCGGCTGTGTCGATGAAGCGACCACGCAGCCTCTCGTTCAACAGATTAGAGCGCTTCAGCCGGACTTGGTGGTGATTTCGGGCGATCTGACCCAACGGGCTCGAACATGGCAATTCCAAGAAGCGCGTCGGTTCCTTGAGTCTCTCCCACGACCGCAGATTGTTGTTCCTGGAAACCATGACGTGCCAGCCTACAACTTATTCAAAAGATTTCTCGATCCATTGAAAAGATTTAGGCTGTACGTAACAGACGAACTGCTGCCAACCTACCTTGACGACGAGGTGGCGGTCTTTGGGCTGAACAGCACACGGTCGTTCACCACCAAGTACGGGAAGCTCAGGGAACGAGACATCGCATGCGTATGCGAAAAACTAATGCGACTCCCCGGGGCGGTTATGAAGATTGTCGTCTGCCACCATCCCTTCGACCTTCCCCTGAACCATACAGAGCGAGACTTGATTCGCAGCGCCGCAAGCTCGATGCGAGCCTTTGCGGAATGCCGTGTGGATGTCATTTTGTCCGGACACCTTCACCTCAGTCATACCAGCCAAACGACGGAACGGTATCGCATTCCCGGACATTCCGCGTTGATCGTGCAGGCGGGTACGGCAATCTCGAACCGGTCCCGGGGTGAATTGAACTCATTCAATGTGCTGCATCTTCAACCGGCAAATCTAGTCGTTGAGAGATTGACGTGGGACGCCAAAACTTCGGGCTACTCGCTATTAAAGACCGAGGAGTTCACGCGGACTTCTGAAGGCTGGTCGCCTGGCATGTAAAAGGGTGCCTAGATAGAAGGTACGATCTTCAAGCTAAGCCCGAATGGTAAGGAGACGATCCTCCACAGCTTTAGGGGACGCACCGACGGTGCTGGCCCTTACGGGAACCTTGTCTTCGATGCGCAAGGCAGCCTCTATGGCGCAGCCTACGCAGGCGGCACCTCCGGCTACGGCACGCTCTTTAGACTAGATCCGAAGGGACTCTTAACGGTTCTCTATACCTTCACAGCAAAAGCAGACGGGGCCCATCCCTCCGCTGGGCTGGTCTTCGACGTCGACGGGAACCTGTACGGCACAACCTCATTCGGTGGCGATTTGTGGGGGACGATCTTCCGGCTGAGTCCGGCTGGTGTGCTGACGGTGCTGTACACCTTTACCGGGCAGGCGGATGGGGCCTCTCCAATTGCCCCTTTGGTCATCGACGGGCAGGGCAATCTCTACGGAACGACCTCGGAAGGCGGCAACTTCGGAGGCGGCTGCACACGCCCCTACGGCTGCGGAACTGTGTTTAAGCTGACCCCGTAACCACCGGTTGCAGGGGGAGACGTGGTCGCGGGACCGGTCGATTCAAACGCGCCTTCGCTGGCTTCAAAGACGTGCAGGACGCGGTAACTGGCAATAAATCGCGTCTCTAACAATGTCGGCAGTGTCAAACACTTTTTGAGCGAACAACAGCGAGCACTCGAACCGGAGCGCCATTTCGCTCTAGTTGAAAGATCTGTGCCCATCCAACCCAGGCTCGCTCGCAATCAC
>JAYTFO010000077.1:0-4366 GCA_043734305.1 Acidobacteriota bacterium
AATAACTGTGGGACCGTGACGATTGCAAATAACGGCCAAGCCTGCGCCGGAACCTGGGACTCCCTCAGCAGCCCGAACCGGTGCAGCCCCGGAGTCGCGGGCATCGCCAACATCACCGCCGAAGCCGAGGGCGTGAGCAGCACCCAAGCCACCCTCTACGTTCATGCGCACATTGAGAACGTTGAAGTAACGCCGGTCGGCACCATCCAGTGTCTGAAACCTCCCTGTACCTGCTTCTCGCAGGGCACAACCTGGGACTATCAGGCGACCGCGTTCGGCGCCAACCATGTCGACATCACCAATTCCGTCGGGCCCATCAACTGGTCCACCTCGAACGGACTGGTGGCCGCTATCCACAGCCTCAAAGAGCTGCCGAACAACCAGATCCAGGTCACCGCTGGGTTTCCGGGCATCACGCAACTCTTTGCGAGCGCCACCGGTACCACCAGCGCCCCTCTGAACTACACCACTTGCCTGGTGAAATCCATCATGCTGCAGGTGCAGGGCGGTTCCGAGAACTCGACCAGCCTCACTGCCGGGGGCACCAAAACCCTGATTGCAACGGCCATGGACACGCTCGACGTCGCAATAACCAAGCTGCCCCTGACCTGGAGCACGTCCAATCCGGAAATCGCCACCGTCAGCTCCTCAGGAGTAGTCACAGCGCGACAGAACGCAGGTGCCGCCGACATTTCCGCCTCCTGCACGCCGCCCGCCTGCAACATTGGAGTTCTGCCCGGACTTCCCCTCTACTCCACGGGCGGAACACTCCAGAACGGACAAACGGCCTTTGGCTCAATCGTCGCCAACGTGACCCAGGCCAAGCCTCCGACCGCTACTGTCTGGGTCGCGACCACCGACTGCGCGGACAACTTCAATTGCACCAGCGTCATGTTCCCCGTAACCACCGCAACCAATCCCGTCGGCACGCCCGTCGGAGTGTTCTTTACTCCGAACTCGATGATGTTCACTCCCGCCGGAGGACGCGTCTATCTCGGCAGCGACAAAGGCCTGATGTTTGCCGATGTAGGCGGCTCATCGGTGACCGTAAGCACCGTTTCCCAGGCCACCACACCCTGCAACGTCGCCGTCTGCGGCAAAGTGCTCGCAATTTCCGCCGACAGTAATCGCGTGGTCGTCTCCGACACCACAACCATCCCGAATCAGGTCTACATCTTCGATGCCGCGCACCCCGCTATTCCCCCGGTCGACCTGCTAATCGACGGCGCTACTGCCGCCGCCTTCTCGCCCGACCAGATGAAGCTCTTTATTGTGATCGCCACGGGCAGGTTGTACGCCTACTCGACCGTGGACGCGCTGCGCTTGGTCCCCACTCCTGCGGCGCCCACCGACTTAGCCTTCGCCGCCGACGGCAGCTTCGCTTATGTCGCGGGAGTTCCATTGAACGCCGCGTCCGGTCTTGCAACCTGCAACCTGCAGAGTGTCGGTCAGCCGGTTGCGCTCGCGTCCAATCCTCTTCGGATCGTCCCTTTGCCCGCGATTCGCGAGGACCACATCTTCCCCAACACTCCCGCGGAGCGTTCCATCATCACCCAGCAATTGATTGCGCTCGAACCGCCTGTAATCCAATCGCTAACGGCGCAGTTCTCGCGAAATGTGATCGCCGACCCCCAGCAATCAACCTGCAATCCTCCTTTTTTCGAAACCAATGCACCCTACGAGGGATTTAAAGCGGGCCCTTCCTTCAACCTCGGCCAGGGCGACTTCACTCCGCTCTACATGCAAGTCACGGGCGATGGAACCGAAGTCATCATCGTTGCGAAAAATATTCCTGCCGTGCTGCTCTTCAACATCAACTCGGGTACCACCACCGCCATACCACTGGCGAACAACGCTGACCCTCTAGCCGCCTCCGCCACCCAGGACGGAACCCAGGTCTTTGTGTCCTCCTGTGACGGCAATCCAACCAACCCCAACACTTGCGGCTCCGTTCACATCGTGGACACACAACTAGCGGGCGATATTCAGCAGGCTGTCTATACGAATGTCCTGACCAACGACAACATGTGTAACAACCTGCCCATAAAGACCTGTCTCCCTGATCTGCTCGCGGTTCGACCGCAATGACGTGTGGCGCGGGCGCCCTCGCCCACGAAATGCCTGCACTGTCTACGCTGCTGTTTGGGATTTTCTAGGATTCTGCTTGATGTGCTTTGCGTACTCTGCGCAATCTTCTCTGCGTTCTCTGCGGTTAAAAGCTCTTCGCTGGCTGTATACGAATTTCTCTTAGTGTCGGGAACGCTGGCAGAGGCGAGCCTACCCCAACTCTTTCCCCACACTGTCCAGCACGCCATTGATAAACTGCACCGACTCCGGCGTAGAAAACTTGCGCGCGATCTCGAGCGCCTCGTTAATCACAACCGCCTTCGGAGTCTGCGGATAGCCCAGAAACTCAGCGACCGCTTCGCGGAGAATATTGCGATCCACCGCCGCCATCCGCTCCATGCGCCAATGCTGGGTATGCTTCTCGATCAGCCCGTTGATTTCGGACGCCTTGTCGCAAGCCACGCGAAACAAGTCTTCCGCAAACCCGCGGACGTCTTCATCCACATTCGTCCGCTCGCCCCAGAACGATTTTCGGACAGCCTCCGGCTCCTGCTTCCCCATGTCGGCCTGAAACAGCATCTGTAGCGCTAGTTCGCGGGATTTGCGTCGAGTACCCATGTGGTCGTTGGTCGCTAGTCGTTCGTCGTTCGCGATTCGCTCTTAGTGTACAGGGTCGGATTGCACTGCGAGTGTGGTCAACGCTTCGGCTTCCTGCTGTTGCGTTTGTTTTTACCTTTGCGAGCGACGGACGACGACGTACCACGACCGCGTTTCTGGCCAGCATCGTCCGCCGAAAGATCAGCGACGAATTTTGTCAGATTGGCCATCTCAATTGCCGCCAGCGCGGCTTCAGAACCCTTGTTCCCCATCTTCAAACCGGCACGATCAATCGCCTGCTCCAGCGTGTCGCAAGTAAGAATTCCGAACGCATGCGGCACGCCAGTCTCCTGCGCCGACTGCCCAATGCCCCGCGTTACTTCATTCACGATCACGTCGTAGTGCACCGTGTCGCCGCGCAGCAAACAGCCAATGCAAATAATCGCATCGTACTTGCCCGTCTCCGCCAGCGTGCGCGAAGCCGAAGGAATCTCAAACGCTCCCGGCACCCGCACAAGATGGACGTCCTTCTTCTTCGCGCCCGATCGAACCAGCCCATCGTAAGCACTCTGAAAAAGCCGCTCTGTGATGAACGAATTAAACCGCGAGACCACAATCGCAAAGCGCTTGCCGGCAGCGTTCAGACCACCTTCAATCGCGCGCACCGATGGCTCGGGAAGACGCTCAAGCTTGATGCCTTTTCTCTTGGTTTTGTTTTTCTCCGTGGCTCCGTGCCTCCGTGGTGGATTCTAATCCGCGTTCATCCGCGAAAATCCGCGGAAACGAAGTCGCTTTCACTTCTGCAATCTGACTTCTAACTTATTACTTCCCCTTAAACGCCGCCGGTCTTTTCTCCAGAAACGCCATCGTCCCCTCTTTCTTGTCTTCGGACGAACAGCACACCCCGAACAGCACCGCTTCGAGATACAGCCCCTCGGCCACCGTCATTTCCATCCCTTTGTTGACGGCCTCCATCGCATACTGCACGGCCAACGGCGCGTTTGCGATGATCTTCGCTGCAATCGCCTCCGCGCGCGGAATCAACTCCGCCGGAGCCGTCACTTCGTTCACCAGCCCGATGCGATACGCCTCCTGCGCGGTAATCAGCTCGCCGGTCAGCACAAGTTGCATACCGATGCCCTTGCCCACCAGCCGCGGCAACCGCTGCGACCCGCCCAGCCCGGGGATAATCCCAAGCTTCACCTCGGGCTGCCCGAGCTTGGCATTCTCGCTCGCCAGCCGCATCGTGCAAGCCATGGCAATTTCGCACCCGCCGCCCAAAGCAAATCCATTGATGCAGGCTATGACCGGCTTGCCCAGGTTCTCAATCAAATTCAGCACCGACTGTCCACGATGCGTATATTCCTTGCCCGAAACCGCATCGAGCTTGGCCAGTTCGCCAATGTCCGCGCCCGCTATAAACGCCTTCTCGCCCGCTCCGGTAAAGATCACCACCCGGATCGCCGCGTCGCTCTTGATGTCATGAAACGCCGCCCGCAACTCTTCCATCGTCGCCATGTTGAGCGCGTTCAAGACCTTGGGACGGTTGACGGTGACGTAAGCGATCGCGTTCTTTTTCTCAACCAGAATATTTTCGTAGCTCATAAAGACGTTTCTCCTACGAGTAGCCACTCACAATAAATAGAATTGTCATCCTGAGCGAAGCGAAGGACCTGCTTTCCATTGCAGTGGAGGAAAGCAG
>JAYTFO010000078.1:0-2749 GCA_043734305.1 Acidobacteriota bacterium
GCGCAGGCGAAGCGCGACGGCGCCTTCAAGGCGCTCGCCGACGGCAGATAAGCCGCGAATTTGGCGCCGCCCTTGCCGCGCCCCATTGCTCCCTTACTAATGGCTCCATGCACCGTAGCGGAATGTTTCGGGGTGGGTACTGGTCTGGCCACCAGCAAGATACGACAAGGACCGGGTTCGACCCGCAGCAGAAATTGCGCACCCGAAAGCGGCCGTGCGCAGTCGTTGAAAGCGGCCGTTTGAGCGAGGTCAAAGTGCGGTTTAGCGGCGCCGTCTTAGCGCCATCCGGTGCGACCTCTTGGAAGCCGATGCGGCCTGACGGAATCCTTGTTGAATCCGCTCGCTGTTCGGCAAGGGTTCCGGCTGGAGTCGAAACCAAGGTGTTGTGAGGTAAACGCACGCGATCATCACAGACACGGGAACCCCCCAACCAGAGCCGACGCGTCCATCGATCGGGCAGCGCCGCGGTTGCCGCCAGCAAACCCACTAGTCCAGCGCCAACCCGCTCGTCGCGCCCTGCACGCAATTGCGCTGCGCGAGTTATTGCACGCGGACATTTGACGCCGTACACTTCTAGCGGATCAGTCATGAAGGTCCGCCGTGTTCCACTGGTTTTTTTTCGGTAGTCAGCCGGTGATCGACCCGCATTCGCGCAGCAAGATCGGCTAATAGAGGAATCGTCATGAACTGTTACACACGCAGAATGGGCGCGCCCGCCGCTGCATTGATAGGACTCGCCGTTGCTTTGGTGCCTACGTCCGCCGTGGCTACCGGAGGAGTAGCTGGAGGTGGATGCATCTCGTCGATACAAATCGTCGATGCCGCCTCTGGTCGAGCGCGGATTATGTCGCAAACGATACCAGTGGCTTCGCCTGGCCCGAACGATGTAGATGCCACGGGGCCTGTTCGGCTGACCGCCTCCGATGTAGCGCAGGTTTGCGCGATTAATCTCTCCGGTGGCATTCACCGCATGAGTATTAAGCTTCTAGACGCAGAGCCAGGAAGCAACGGACCTCCGGTCATCGCCGAAACGACGGTGGAACTTGGTCATTTCCAAAGCGCTTGTCTTAGTGTACCCGGCGCCAATCGACCCGCAGGGCAGGTCGCCGGACTCGTGATTCATACAAGGCAGTAGCTTCTAGGGGACGACCCACAAGTACACCGCGGATCTCCCGCGCAGTCCTATGACCCCCACCATGGCTTGTGGTTGCCAATCGCCCAGATTGTGCATGTACGAGACGATCCGCGTCCCGGCCTTCAACGCCTGTAATTTCGCGCGCAGTTTCATGTTGACCTGAGGGGAGAGAAACATCGTGATCACCGTCGCTGGTGACAGGTCGGTGTCGAACAGATCGCCCTCGATAAATCCCACTTTGTCGATTACCGACGCGTGTCGTGCATTTTCGTTGGCTTCGGCAATGCGATCCGGATCGATATCTATCCCGACGCCGCGCGCACCGTATTTTTTCGCGGCCATGACTACGATGCGCCCATCACCGCACCCGAGGTCGTAGACGAGATCGTCCGGACCAACTTTCGCTAATTCGAGCATGGAGCTGACGACCGCCTCGGGTGATGGCTCGTAAGACACGTCGGGCATCCGGGGTGGCTTGCCGATTGAGGATTTGGCGTGCTGCGTCGTGCCGGCAGCGGCGGCTTCCCCCTTGCGCGTACGCCCTGGAATGCGGCCCTCACCCGAATCCGAGTCATTTAACAAATCCTCCGGACCTAAATGGCCGATGTTGAGGATTTGATCAACCCCTGCTCGTCGCATTGACACGTGATTCGTGTCGACCTCGCCAACGTTGAAGATTTCGTCAACCGTCGCTCGTCGTGTAGGGAGGTCAGTCGAACCGACATTGCTGATGTTGAGGATTTCGTCGCCCGTCCCCTGTCGCGCTTGGAAGTACACCGCATCGGGTGTACGTGCTTCGAAATGAGCAACGGCACCGGCACAACCAGATAGAGCAATGACTGCTAGAGTTATGGCTAAATAAGCGATTCGATGCTCCACGATGGTTGTGTCCCTACGCATGGTGTAGAAAGCAGCCGAGGATGAGTTTGGTCCTTCCCTTCCGGTTGCTTCCTGTGATCAGGCGAAGGCCGGTGCGGCCGGTAACCTGATGGTCGGATTCTCGCTCATTGGGCCGGCCCCCACCAGCCCGTCCACATCCAGGTCCATCAACCGCTGCGCCACAAAGCCGATCATCTCGCGCAACAAATCGCGGTCGGACCCCTTCTCAAGCAGCTCCGCCAGTGCCATCCTTTAATCGGTCATCGGTTTCCTCTTCGGTTTAGTTGAAGCATCGCAACTTCAACCTTACCGGCCCCGCAAGGGGCCTCACTACCTCAAACTTTTACACCACGCCTGGGACACAACCCTCTACAATTGTTCGCCTCTCGCTTCTAAATTCAGCAGCGTGCATACTGCACGGGAAACTATGGGGCTTTTCGCTCGGCGTTTCACTACACGCCAAACCGCAGTCGCCCAAACTTGCTTGCTCAGGAGCTTCGCGGCCAACTGAAATTCTGCTGTTGGATCGCCAGAGCAGAACCCACACTTTTCGGCTTCGCCCACTGACCAGTCTAGGTCGATAGCGCCATCGAACGATCAGCGACTTCGCGGAACGGCCGGTCTTGGCCGTTGTGCGCCGATGGATGCGTTTCGATCTATCGTGTCTGCCATCGCGCTCGCAAACCTCCGGGAAGTACAATTCGGAGCCGCGGCCGCTTCGGTGGCGGACATCGC
>JAYTFO010000079.1:0-4199 GCA_043734305.1 Acidobacteriota bacterium
GCGGGTCTGCTGGTGTTTGAGATTCTGTTTACCAAGTCGCCCGCGCAGAAGACCGCGTGAAGAAATTGATGGATTACTGATTTTTGATTGTTGATTTCAAACCAATCCGTCCTCCTGCTTTTCAATCAGCAATCAATAATCAATAAATCAACAATGCTCCCCTACGGCGTCCCATACAGCCGCTGATACAGCGTCTCGTTCCGCAAAATCGCCTGCACGTACTCGCGTGTTTCGGTGAACGGGATGGATTCCACGAACTCCTGCGGGTCGCGATAGTGGCCCTGTTGTAGCCAGTCTCCGACGCGGTCGCTGCCGGCGTTGTAGGCGGCGAGAGCGTATTCGAGTTGTCCGCCGTACTTGTCGACCATGGATTTGAAGTAGCGCGTACCGAGTTGCATGTTGACGGCGGGCGTGTAGAGTTGGCTCGGGTTGTAGCTTTTCAACTTGATTTCTTTTGCTACATGTTTCCCGACGCTGGGAAGCAGTTGCATCAGCCCGACCGCATTCGCGCGCGAGACCGCCATCGGATTGAATTCCGATTCCTGCCGGATCAACGACGCCACCAGATAAGGATTGAGTCCGTTCTCCACAGAGTACTTATGCAAGTCCGTCCAGTACGGTTTGGGGAACAGGCCGTCCCAATAGGCGCGCGGCAGTTCGGGAACATCGACGGCAAAATAGTTGGGCTTAGCCCGCTTCAGAGTCTGAATCGCGCGATGATACTGGCCGCCGTCCTGATAGATGCGGACGGTTTCCGATAGCGCCCACGAACCGCCATCTTCGCTCGAAGCCGCTTGCAACTCCCGCACCGCCAGGTCGGCCAGTGCGCCGTTCGAGAGCAGACGCGCCCGCTGCAAGCGCAGATTATCTTCCGGAGGCTCGCTGTCGGCGACTTTATCTTTCTGCGAAAGCGGCGGGACGCGATCCAGCAGGGCGTAGTGTTGAGAATCGGCTGCTGTGGCGGCGGGCAGATTCTTCATCCGCTGGCGTCCGAGGTCGGCATAGTAGAAATTGAGAAAGCGCGACGACAATTTCTGATAAAATGCGCGCGCCATCGCCGGATCGCCCGCTTCTTCCGCAACCCGCGCCCGCCAATACAGAGCGGCGGGCACTTCATTCGAGTCCGGATAGAGCGCGATCTGATCGTCGAAACCTGTGCGAGCTTCGTCCGTGCGGCCCTGCCGGAAACTGAGCCACGCCGTTTTCCAGTGCGCGTAGCTGGCGCGAGTTCCGTTGGGGAAGCGCTGCTGCAATTCACGGAAGTGATCGATGGCGCGATCGTAGTCCCGCTTCAGCAGATACATGTTGGCGGCGGAGAGTAGGGCTTGCTCCAGCCATGGACTGGTCGGGCCGAACTGCCGCAACTGGCCGAGGGTGCGCTGTACGTCGTCGTCATCGTTGCTGGAGCGAGCAGTTTCGTTCAACAGATAGAGTCGCTGCGCTTCGGCGTCTCCGGTTTGCGGACCCATCGCGGTCAGGGTCTGGCGGGCATCGTGACTGCGATCGTTCTTGAGGAGCGCACTGGCGAAGGCAAGTTGCAGGCCGGGCCGATCTTCCGCTGGCACTTCATTGAGCAGATCGCGGTATTCGCCGGCAGCTTCGCTGTAGCGCCGGGATTTGAACAGAAGATCGGCGCGCGTGCGACGCTCGGCTAGGCTGCCGGAGATCTTCAGCTTGCGTAGCTCCACTCCGGCGGCGTCCGCCTCGGAACTAACCGGCAGGTTGTAGTAAATGTTGCGGAAGGCGGCTGCGGCCTTTTCATTCTGCTCCAGCGCCTCGTAGGCGCGGCCTACCGCCAGTTCAACGTCGCTACGGACGGGCGCACGGTCTTTCTCCAGTAAGGTGGCCGCTTCCTGCGCACGATTTTCTCTGAGCAGCGCGGTCGCGTAGACGAGGTGAACGTCGCGAGAGAGCAGTGAATCGGAAAAACTCTTATTGAAATCGACGAGCGTGGAAAGCGCTTCCGCGGTGCGTCCGGTTTCGAGATAGGCGTTGCCGAGGTAGTACGCAACGTAATCGCCCAACTCACTGGCGCCGGACTTCGAGCGGTTCAGTGGATCGACGGCTTTGGCGTATTCATGATCGAGCGTGTGCGCGTAGCCCACCACCAGCCAGGCGAGCGCGCCCGCGTCTGCATCTTCCTTGGCGTGCTGACGGGCGTAGTTTTCTACTCCCGCATAGGCCTGTGGAGTGCGGTCCTGCAACAACTGTTGCGCCATCGGACGCAGACTCGCCGAAGCCACAAACGCCCGCTTCACTCGCCGCACGCGCGGCGACAGCTCCTTGTGGCGTTTCGCGGTCTTGGTTGTTTTCTTTGTGGCAGTCGATGTGGAAGACGATTTCTTCTGCGTGCTGTGGGTGCTAGGCGTGGCTGTCTTCAGCGGCGTGGTGGTGGTGGTTTGCGCTATGCCAACATCGGGCGCGACAAGGGAAAGAAAGAGAGCGGCTACTACTGACGTGGCCAACACACTACGCAATGGAACCCCTACCTAGTGCCGGAAATTCGCTCCCATGATGGAGACATCGTCTTCGGCGAGACTTCGCACCAGTTCCTGTTGAAAGTAATTGCCGGAGGCCGCCGCCGTGTTCCCGTAACGTTTCTGGAACGTGCTGCGGCTTTTTTCAATCGCCTCTTTCAATCGATCATAGAGGTCTTTGTGCTTCCGGCCTTCCGCGACCTTGGCCTGATTGTAAAGTTTGACTTCATCCACCAACAACCGTGCAAACCGCTGGGCCTTGCGGTGCACATCCTGATCGTCAGACGACACTGCCGGAGCGGAGGCAGCCGAAGCCGCAGCGGCCATGGCCATAGCGGGCGGCAATTCTTCTTCGACTGCAACTGGTTCTGCTTCCGCCACTACGCTCATGACGGGCGCGGGCGCCTCGGCAGTGGCGGTAGCCGCTGCCGCCATCGCATGGGCGGGAGCGTGGGATGCGAACGGATCGTTGACCGCGGGAGCAGCTTCCGCAGTAGCCCCCGCACGGCTCTCGCCGCGTTCTGTAGCCGGGTTTTGCTGCGCTTGCTTGCGCAGAGAACTGACTTCAAGCCAGGCGCTGGTGGAGAGCACCAGCACTTCCAACGAGCCGGCATCCAACTGCCCTGCGCCGTCGGTGCCGCCGTCGGCATACAGTAAGGCGGCAACTTTATCTTTCAGGACGAGCGGCAGAAAGCGCCCCTCGCCGCTGGCAGGCGCGCCAAAATCCTTAACAAAGAGCGCATCTTGGTCGGACGTCGGAGCACTCACCGGCACGCGATCGCCAATCGCACGCATCACTGCCGGCGCATGCGCATCGAGCGCGAAGTCCTTCACACCGTCGTTGTTGCTGAAGCCGCGCCCCTGCCATCCGGAAGCGTTGTTGCCTTTGACGACGAACAGCGCGACGCGAGCGGCGTAGTTGGCGCAGCGATCAAGCAGAGCTTTTAAGATTTCCTTTTGCGATGTCCCCAACTGGATCTCAGCCAGCGCCTGTGCCAGTTCGATCGAGCTCGCTCCTGCGAGCGCGACCGCGGGTGCCGGATGCGCGGCAATCTCCTGCATCACTTGGCGGACGATTTCCGTGCGCAGTTGGGCCGCGTGGTTCTCCAGCGACTGGGTCACCACCCTTTCCACGATCGGTTCCATCCAACTGCGGTCCGTCATTCACACTCCGGATGAATTTGCTGAGGGCGCAACGGTGTTACCTTCTAAACTCTGATTATAAGCCACTTGCGGGTATTTTCGGGACACCATAGTACGTGTTCTCCGGTTACCGGAGTGCTCTCGTACCAATCCAGACAACCTCCGGGACTTCGGACTCGGGTCGCCGCCCCCAAAAAGTCGGCATACCCGGTACAATAGCACTCGGACATTGTGCCGCGCAGCCGCTAAAATCTGCATCGAGTTACGAATGAGTGCCATCCAACCCAATATAAGCGAGCCCCTCAGTGAAGAACTGACACTGGTACGGGCGGCGAAACAAGGCGACGATAAAGCGTTCGAAGAACTCGTCCGACGCTACGATCGCAATGTCTTTCGGATCGCGCAGCACATCACGCAAAATCGCGAGGACGCGGAAGACGTAGTCCAGGATGCGTTTCTCAAGGCGTACCGGAATCTGGAGCAGTTCCAGGAACAGTCCAAGTTTTATACCTGGCTGGTGCGGATTGCGGTCAACGAAGCGCTGATGAAGTTGCGCCGGAGAAAGCCGGAACGCACGGT
>JAYTFO010000080.1:0-5963 GCA_043734305.1 Acidobacteriota bacterium
CGCAGCGGCTGACGCACGCGGCGTCCGTTGGCTCGCAGACCGTCGAACGCCTGCGGCGACGTCACTTCGTGCACCAGGTGCAGATCGATATAGAGCAGCGGCGACTGCCCCTCCGGCGACGTGACCAGATGCGCGTCCCAAACTTTCTCGAATAAGGTACGTGGCGGCATGAAAGAGATTGCAGAAGTTAGAAGTCAGAGTGCAGAAGTAAAAGCCTTCGCGAGATGCGGCTTCGCCTCTGCAATCTGACCTCTTACCTCTGACCCGGATACAAGTTTATCAGCGCCCCGCCCCAAATGAGCATTTGTGCTCTGCGAGGCCGGAGCTTCCGGTATGATTTGTGAAACAGATATTAAGGACAATTTTTTCATGATCAACGGCAAGCGGATCGCCGTCGTGTTACCCGCTTACAACGCGGAAAAGACGCTGGAAGCCACGGTGCGGGAGCTGCCCGACCTGGTCGACATCCGCATTTTGGTGGATGACAGCAGCTCCGATCGCACCGTCGACCTCGCCCACCAGCTGGGCTTGCAGTGTTTCGTCCACAACCGCAACTACGGCTACGGACGCAATCAGCAGACCTGCTACCGTGAAGCGCTGGCGGCCGGCGCGGACATTGTCATCATGGTGCACCCCGACTATCAGTACACGCCGTTGCTGGTGACGGCGCTGGCCAGCATGATCGCCTATGGCGTGTACGACGTTGTGCTGGGCTCGCGCATCATCGGCGGCACCGCTCTGCGCGGAGGCATGCCGGTCTACAAATACATTGCCAACCGCTTGCTCACCGCGTTTGAAAATCTTTTTCTGGGGATCAAGCTCAGCGAATATCACACCGGCTATCGCGCCTTCAGCCGCGAGGTGTTGACGCATTTGCCGCTCCGCGAAAACAGCGACGACTTCGTCTTCGACAACCAGATGCTGGCCCAGTGCGTCCACTTCGGTTATCGCATCGGCGAAGTGTCGTGCCCGACAAAGTATTTTGAAGAAGCATCGTCCATCAATTTCCGCAGAAGCGTGCAGTACGGGGTGGGCGTCGTCGAAACCACTCTTCGCTTCGCATTGCAACGGGCAGGAATCGCACACAGCGCGATTTTCAGCAAGGAAGGCAAGACACTGGATACCAGGGCTGAAACTTACTACGCCAGCGGACTTCCTGCCGCCGCAAAGCGCAACTGAATCCACTGCGCGTAACATTTGCAACGATCCCATCCAGCTTCGGGTTGCCCATCAATCCAACCTGCAGACGCGAACTTTTGAATTCTCGTACGGACAATCCAGATCTTCTGGGCCGGGCCGCTCGATTACGATCCAGCTGACCCCGTACTTCCGATGTAGCCTCTCGAAATCGTCTTTTCGGAACTGTGTCCAGTTTTCCTGATCGCGAAACTGTTCCAACCATCGGTCAGAAAGCGGGGGAAACGCCGAGGCCGCGCCCTTATCCTTCACCGCATCGGCTAGCCTGCTGCGTTCGGCGCGCGCGCGGAATCCGTTTTCGTCTTCGCCCGGCAATGCCATGTGCCGTGGATTGAGGGCGAACAATGAGTCCGTCGGTGTCTTCTCCCGAACCCACTCAAAGGCCTGCGCCCAGGGATTCGTCGGCCTCGCCCACGGCCATTCGAGGTGCGCGCTCGCGGGAAATAGCTGCCTCTGCGCCGCGTACATTCCTAGACTCAGGGGAACAAATAACACCAGCCAGCGCCAGACGGAAGCCCGCAGGACGTAAAGGCTCAGCAATCCCCCGCCGATCACAATCAGAATCATGTAAGCGAGCGCGAGGCATCGCAGCGGCTCGAACCTTGCCAGAGCCTCGAAGCGAGCCGGAATCGAAAGCACGATGGCCGCGACCGAAGCCAGCACGATGTAGGGGATCATCGCCCACGAGACTAGTTCCACGTTTTCAAGTCCGCGTCGTCGGGCCAGGCGTGCGAGCCACCAGAACAACAGTACGGGGCCGATCACGCCGAGCCATTCGTACCAGTGCCAGCTCAAAACAAAAAAATAAGACTGCCGAAGCGCGACTTCGTGATAGGACGGGGGAGGAGGATCAAGAATCCCCAAAGGGAACAAGGCAGCGAAACCCAACCATGGAGGCCGGTAGCGGTCGAGCACGACGAGCCACGCGCAAAATGCAATCGCAAAGCTTGACATCAGCGGGTGCACCGCGGCCGCCAGGACGAGCCACAAAAAAGTCGCCACATATTTGCGGCGCAGCACTTCCGCCACGGCAAACATAGCCGCGAATGCTGCCAGGTTTCGCGGGTTCAGATATTGGTCAACGATGTAGAGCGCGGTCCCTGCAACAGGCAAGGTGAGCAGCGCCGCCATCAGAGCAACCGATCCCCAGCGCGCGCGATCTTGCGGAAAGAAAGCTGCCGACAGGCGCCAGGTGCCGGCCAGCAACAAAAAGATCGACGCAAACTGCCATAAGAACGTGACCCACGGCAGTGGCAGCTGGGTAAAGTGCGCAGAGGCAGCGATCAGCCTCGGATACTGTGTGTGCCCCGCGTGCTCGCCAAAGAAAGCGGCATTGGCAGGAAATAAATTCGGATGCAGAAGTTTCAAGACACCGGGAAGATAGATTTCGGCGTCTTCGGCATAGGGATGATAACCATGGATCAGCATCGCCATTGCCGCTAAGGCCAGCAGGCCAGCCACCGGTTTTGTGTCGGAAGAGCGCTTTCCCATGCGACTCAGGGGCGGGTTTTCTGAAACCAGCGGCCACGCCATCACTGACCTGCGGACACGGTTGACTCGGTGCGATTGGAGCCTTCTGCAGGGCCCTTGTTCCCGGTCACAGCGTAAATCCCCAAAATGACCGTAAACGGATCCACCGGGCGCAGATAGTACGCCTCGGGGTGAGTCACATAGTAGACCAACGGGAAGAATATCAAAACGCAAAGGTAGGGTACGGCGGTGCCGACCTGGCCCCGGGATGCCCGACGGAGGCCCATCAGCGCCAGCGTAAGCACCGTAGTCGCGACCAAGATATTGGGCACATCCATCGGCTCCTCCCTGATGTACGACCGATCAAAACTCCAGAAGCCCGTCCAAAGATAGACGACTCTCCGCATCGAAACCGCCACAAACCAGGCGGGATGGGCGCGGATGTAAGCGAGCGCCATCTGGCGCTTCTTGGCCATGTAGGGAACTTCGCCGAGCCGCTTGAACTCCGCGAACTCCGCTTCATTGTGCCAGGGGCCAGCCTTCGGAGGATGCCAATGGGATGTGTCGCCATTGTTACCCACCCAGAGTTCGAGTCCCATTCCATCTCTCAGCGGGATGAACTGGTGGAAAGTCCGATAGTCTCGTATCACCCAGGGCGTCACCAAAACAGCCATCACCAGGCCTGCGGCGACCGCGGGAAGGAACCATCGTTTGCCCTGCCGATGAAGTCGATAGCAAACCCATATCCCCAAGGGGGGCAACACCGCAAGTGACACCGGGCTGTTCAGCGCGGCCGCACCCCAGAGCGCGCCAAAACCCGCCCAGGGCCAGATTCGATCCGAGTGTTCCAAATGCAACGCGACCAGAAAGATCAAGGTAAGCAGCAGAGTGGCCAGCCAGGTTTCCCATACTCGCTCGACCGGGAAATAAATGGCCCACGGAAAGAACGCCCATGCCCAGGCAGCCCGCTTGGCCACACGCTCGCCAAACTGCTTGCGCGCAATAAAGAAGATCGGCACGCAGGTGAGAGCCGAAGTCAGACTGTTGAACACAAGCAGCACGTACAGCGAGCGTTCGGAGTAAACGCCGAACACCTTGAATACTCCTGCGACGATGTAGGGATACACGGGAGTGAACCAGGAAGTTGGCCCCGTCTCTTCAAACAGAGGGCTGGAGAATCCATGGCCTTCCACAATCGAACGCGCGACTCTTCCGGTCTCGTATCCGAATCGCCAGTGGTCGCGTTCGGGGCTCAGTTGTTCGGGGGAGAGCAGGGGTATGACGGCGATTCGAATCAGCAAAGCCGCAGCCACGGCGAGGATGTACGGATGGCGCCGGAGGACGCCCCGCATTTTTGTGGAGAATGTTCCTCCATGAGAAAGTATCAATGGGCTCGCTGCGCGTGCTTCGCGGATGGTGGCTCCCCTTCCCTCAATCTGAGATTGACTGGCGAATGAAGATGGAAGAATATCGACCCCAACAAGCGGGGTCAAGGCAAAGCGTCCCAGTCCACGCGTCCCAGATGGAAGCTTGCAGTCAGAGGCAGCAGTCCGTAGCATCTAACTTGGCAATGGCCTCTTCCACGACTAACGGACGCCCCCGCTTGGCGCTGGGTGAGATTTTCAGTTTTGCCTACGAGACCTTCGTCAGCAATAAAGTCCGCTTCGCTCTCACCGCGCTCGGAATGGTCATCGGCACCGCCTCTCTCATCCTCGTCACCACCATCGGCCTCACCGGCAAGCAGTACATCCTCAATCAGATTCAGTCCATTGGCGCCAACCTGATCTACGCCGAATACGAAAGCGGCGGCCAGCGCATCACCAACACCGGCAATGACTCGCTGACCATCGACGACATGTTCTCCGTCCAGCAGCAGGTGTCCGGCATTGCCGCCGCTTCTCCGGTTGTTCCGATGGGCGAACGCGTCCCGGTCGGCAACGGAAAGGAGCGCGACCTTCAGGTCCTCGGCGTCTACCCGGAGTACCTGCAAGTGCGCAATCTGGTCGTGCTTTCCGGACGCTTCTTCGATAAGCAGGATTCACAGGCCCACAACAAAGTCGGCATCGTCACGCAGAAACTAGCGGAGCAACTCTATGTCTCACAAGAAGCCGCACTCGGCAAGACGATCAAGCTGAGCGGTCTGCCGTTTACCATCATCGGCATCTTCCGGGAGCGCGTGGATACCTTCGGCGAGTCCGAAGTGACCGACAACACCATGCTCATTCCGTACTCTGTGATTCGCTATTTTCAGGACACGCCGACCGTAAAGCAGATTTATTTTTCGACCACCGATGCTTCGATGGTGGTGCCGGTTACGGCCCAGATTCAGCGCGTGATTCAGTCCCGGCACCGGCCGGAGTCAGTTTATAAAGTCGAGAACCTTACCCAACTGGTCGCGGTCGCCGACAAAACCGCCAATGCCCTGACCGTGGTTCTGCTCGCCATCGCACTGATCGTGCTACTGGTAAGCGGGATCGGGATCATGAACATCATGCTCGCGACGGTCAGCGCCCGCATCCGCGAGATTGGGATTCGCAAAGCGATCGGCGCCACCAAACGCGAGATCCGGTTTCAGTTTCTGTCCGAGGCAATTCTCATTTCGCTGATCGGCGGCTTGATCGGCATCTTTATCGGACTCGCTATCCCCTTTTCGGTCCGCTACTTCACCGAGTATCGGATTCCGATCTCGGGCTTGTCGGCGATCATCGCAATCGTGGTGTCGTCGCTGGTTGGAATTATTTTTGGCACTCTTCCCGCCAGCCGCGCTGCCGAGCTCGATCCGGTTGAAAGCCTGCGCTACGAATGAGAATTGCTGAGGTCGTGAGTAGCGCCGCCGTCCCGGCGGCTGTTGTGGGGGCGTCCCGCCCCCACCGGTGCCGGCAGGATGCCGCCGCTACGAGATGCTCGCAGATTTTCGCGCAACTTTTTATTTGCTGTTGGGTTCCCAGTTAAAGCCTTCGTCTGACTCAACACAGGAGAGAAGTCCCGATGTCACGAAACACATATCTGTCTCTGACCGCACTGCTGGCAATCACCCTGAGCAGCGCGGCATTTTCGCAAACGTCCGCTCCAGTCCCCAGTACCAACCCCAGCCCGCACCAGCATCAGCATCCGCCCAAGCAGGGTGGATCGCAGAACGGCGGATGGTCGCAGAACAAAGGCGCTTGCCAGGGTCTCGAATCTCAAAACAAACAATTGCAAGG
This sequence comes from Acidobacteriota bacterium, assembly GCA_043734305.1. GTDB lineage: Bacteria > Acidobacteriota > Terriglobia > Terriglobales > Acidobacteriaceae > Acidiflorens. The sequence continues at coordinate 5,871 of JAYTFO010000080.1, forward strand.
GCAGGAAAAACAACTGCATCAGCAGGCCAAGCAGATGGAAGCACAGGAAGTATCGCTCCGCAAACAGGCCGAGGCGATTGAAGCGCAGCGCGA
>JAYTFO010000081.1:0-3806 GCA_043734305.1 Acidobacteriota bacterium
CGAATATTGTGAGCTCGCGCTGCCGGGCTTCTCTTACAACCGCCAGCCACGCGTCGCACTCGCTCTGGCGAAGCTGATAGCGCGCCAGAATCTCTGGACGAAGTCGTCTCAGATCGTTTCGTGCCGCCGTGAGAAATGAACCGCCCCGGGATTGTCCGGAGACTCAGTTAGTTGAGTGCTCCAGCAGCAGGGGTGCTGCAAGCCGCTCAAACTGCATCTCATACTCCGCTGGGGGTAGATAGCCCAGCGGTTCCATCAGCCGGCAGGTGTTGAACCACGCGACCCACTCGAGCGTCGCGAACTCGACATCATCCAGGCTCCGCCACGGCCCGCCGTGCCGGATCACTTCGGTCTTGAACAGGCCGATCACCGACTCGGCCATCGCGTTGTCGTACGCATCCCCGCGACTCCCGACCGACGCCTCAATGCCCGCGGCGGCCAGGCGCTCGGTGTACCGAATCGAGAGATATTGCGATCCGCGGTCGCTGTGGCAGACGAGCCCCGCCTCCGTCTGCCGGTCGTACAGCGCCTGCTCCAGCGCATCGAGCGCAAGATCCGTCCGCATAGACGCACTCGCCCGCCACCCCACGATGCGGCGCGAGAACACGTCGATCACGAACGCGACGTACACCATGCCCCGCCACGTGGCAACATAGGTGAAGTCGGCCACCCACAATTGATTCGGCTGCGTCGCCGTGAAGTCCCGGTCGACCAGATCCCGCGCCGCGTCCGCCGCGGCATCCGGGATCGTCGTGCGCACGCGTGCCCCGCGCACGACGCCGCGGAACCCCTCCGTGCGCATGAGCCGCGCGACCGTGCAGCGCGCGGTTACGATGCCCTCGCGCCGGAGCTGGCGCCACACCTTCCGCACGCCGTACACGCGCCGGTTATCACGCCACACGCGCGTAATCGCGTCACGGAGCCCGGCATCGCGCTGCGTCCGGGCCGGGAGCCGCGCCGGATCGGCCTGCCGGGCCTTGGCGTCGTAGTAGGTCGACGGAGCAATCGGCAGCTGGGCACAGATTGGCTCGACTCCGTATGTCTCGCGATGCGCGTCGATGAACGCCACCATCACGTCCCGCGGCGGTCGAGCTCCGCCTGGGCAAAATACGCCGCCGCCTTGCGGAGGATCTCGTTTGCGCGGCGCAGCTCGCGCACCTCTCGCTCCAGCACCTTCAGCCGCTGCTGCTCCTCCGTCGTCACCCCGGGGCGCTGCCCGCGATCGCGCTCCGCCTGCCGGACCCACAGCCGCAGGGTTTCCGCCGTACAGCCGATCTTGCCGGCGATTGACGTGATGGCCCCCCACTGCGATTCGTAGTCCCCTTGATGATCCCGCACCAACCGCACTGCCCGCTCCCGGACCTCAGGAGAAAACCGCCGCGCTTTTGTCATGCTCCCATTCTCTCACGATTGGGAGTCTCCGACAATCCCGGGGCGGTTCAGTGCTCGCGCAGGCGGAACTGCTGTGTGCGGAGTGGGTGTGAGCTGCTAGCCACAAGCACCAGACATTATGCTGTCACCGCAACGGCCCATGTAGTCCGCACTAAACAAATAACCACGTTCGAAAGACAGCCGGGATGCCAACGGATTGCACTAAGGAGAGCTAGCCGGTCGTCGAAGTGCGCAAGCTACCACCCGGGTGCCCGTCTTACGCAATGCGCTGAGACGGTAACTGCAGCCGATGTATCCAGTATGAATCGCTCTAATAATCACTTCCTGGGCTCCACCGTCCTGATTCTCGCCATACGGTAATGACAATGTTAGGTCTGTAGACCCTAGGTAACGCGCATCCGTATAAATATTCGCCGCTACGGGGATTGATGACACTTTAAGCGGCCAGTTTTGTTGACGGTCCCAACCACAGCACGCCGATGCGCAACCAACCTCTCTTGGCTTGGCTCGGAGCGACACGTGTGGCCCCTGAATCACAAGCATGGACGCATTCGCGACCTGCGGATCTGGAACTACCTCCGCAGCCCAAGAGTCCAGCTGGAAAGTGAGGTCCAAATCAATTGCATCGCAGGTCTGCCTCTCACTAAGTAGGTGCTGGAGGATACGAAGGCGCGTCGCGCTGACGGCAAAGTCGATCGTTAAATCAGTTAGGTAAGCGCCGCTTACAGATAATCGATGGCGTCCTGCGGACAGCTCGTGATACTCTCCCGTAACGCCCAGTTCACCATCGAGGGTGTACTGACCAACGTCGCCCACAACGCGGACGAGACGCACTTGTGCCTGGGCTATCGGGGTGAGAGCGCAACCAACCAGCAGTGAACAAAGAAGCTTACCGCCTAATGTCCGCCACGTTAGTGTTTTCATGGTCAACACTCCAAAAGACCGTATGTGCAGACGCAAAAGTAGTGACGACTGCCGCAACCAGACACTTGTATTGTAGACTCACGTAACGAGCTATCCCTGGGCTAGCGGCGCTGAACTGATCCAGGTGCAGCAACCCAACCACGTTGCTCAACGCCATTTGACCGAACACGAGGCTCACTAATGCTATACCAGCCGCAAGTTCGCAGAACATCAAATCGCTTGGTCGCACATGGAATTTGGTTTCTAATGATGACTTTAGGAAGTAGCCATTGATGCCGACGACTGCGAAGGCCCAGTTAATGAAGAGTTTTGACATATCGATGATCAGGTCGATCTGCTTCGCCTGAACAGCTGAAAGCTTCCCGCCAAGCCCAGTGGCTGGGGAAGCTATAGGATTTGTGAGTTCCACAAGTGTGGCAGCGGCGGTAAGTACTAAAGCGATGCCCACAGCACTTACGATCGTCCGTCCGGAATGCCCACCAAAAGATGACATTCTCGACCCCCCCCCTCGCGATTAGTACATCAACACTTGCGCTATCGGCTCGGCGTTGGCAGCACAGGAGAGTCAAGCTAACACGTTACTGCTCTTCGTGAATCGACCGATTTTGAGACATGCCGAGTCGAGCGCGACCTGCAATCCAGAAGTGACGGTCATCAGTCGCACCGCGTTTGCCGCTACTTTCTTGGTGACCTGAGTATTCGCGGCCACATTCCGTTCTTTTACCGTGTCCTGTGTGTCTTCTGCAGGATTCAGGATGACGTGCGCTTAGGATTTTCTAAGCCTGCGCTTGCTATTCTCAGGCGATCACGTACCTTCGCCCGCTCCAACCGGTAAGAGCCGCGCGCTCATTTCCCGCGGCGCAACACACATGAATGCATATGCTGTTCGGGCTGTGGCTCTCAATGACCCTCTGAACACGCAAACGACTGAGCCCACCGACGTGCCTTCTAGCGACACACTCCTTTTCTCGCCTACAACGCGGAGATGAAGCGTTTCACGGGCGTGTGATTGTGTCTCTCGGTTCTCTTGAACTGCCACGCGAACATTGCCACGCACCTGACCATGCTCCTTGCGACAACGCGCTGGCTCGTCCTGGGCGGGCTTGCAATTCTCTTCGGTATCATCGCAACCCTGTTGCTCATGGGAGACATCAACACCCGATATTTGCTCCACGGCTCGCGACACAATGGAACGCACTACTTCAGTCCTGAACGAGTACAGCTGCTCATCGCGACGCTTGCCGTGGCTGCAGCTTATCTGGAGGACGCAAGCACGACGGCGTCCCATGGAACGCTGCCAGACGTCCCTCGCTGGTGGCTCAGTGGACTCGGCGGAAGCCAGTCGATCTACCTCGCCGGCAAGGCACTCCGGCGATTTGGTATCCGCCGCTCGTGACTCACGCCCGCTCCTGGATACACGACGCGCGCACAATGAAAGCCGGATTCTGAACAGCCACCCTCTCTGGGCAACCCCTCCCACGAATGAATTC
>JAYTFO010000082.1:0-4430 GCA_043734305.1 Acidobacteriota bacterium
GCGCTCACGCCTTCGCGGGCGGTGCCGAAGTCAGGCTTCCCACTCGCTGCCGTCCAGCGTCCCGGCTCAACACAGAACACGCTCAGGTCCACGGGATCGCTTTCGGCGGGGACGATACGGTCTTTGCCGATGACGCGATCCTGCTTGCCGCCAGTGACAATTTCTCCCGCGAGCAACAGCAGAGGACGCTTCGAGTTATTGACCAACACCAGCCGGTTGACTTCGCCCTCGCCCGTGGGACGGGGCACTGGGCGCGTATCGGGACGTCGCCGGATCAGGCCCTGCGCCTGCCCTGCCTCGGTGACAACCACTTCCCCGCTGCGAATACCTTCGTCGAGAGTGAGAAATTGGCCCGTGTCGTAGGACTTACTTGCGACCACGGGAAAAACTGTCAGGTTACCGCTGCGAATCGGATCGAGCAGAGCATAGCCCGACGGTTGACTGACTTCACCTGCCTGAAGCAGGCACGGAACCACGATCGCTGTCACTACGAGCAGAGCTATCCCACCTACCGCTAGACGTAATCGCATAGAATCCTCCGGGCGGGAAAGCATGAAAGCGACTGTTTTGCTCAAACCACCTTCCAGGAGGTTGCTCTCCCGCCTCGGTAATTGAGAACGAGCGAATTTCGCAGTCTTGCATCTAAAAAATTGCTAGCATCCTGATGAGACATGCCGGCACCCGTCCAACCCGCGCTCGGAGACGAGCAGGCTTTCGCGCTGCATGAACGCAGTGGCGCGACGGCCTATGGAATGGATCGCGAACAGTTCGCCGGCATCCTGCGCGAGATTCAGAGTAAGTACCAACCGCAGGCTTCTCCGGAGGAAGCGGCTGCATGCTGCGGAGCTTTGCGCCTGGAGGAGTTGGCTCTCGCACGCGCCTGCGCGGCAGGCAACGAAAACGCGTGGACGGATTTCATCAGCCGTTATCGAAACAAGCTGTACGCCATGGCATTGCACATCACGCGCGACGGGGCGAATGCGGCGGACCTGGCCGATTCCATGTTTGCGGATTTGTACGGAGTGAACACGCGGGACGGACTCCGGCATTCGAAGCTCGATTCATACACTGGGCGCGGATCACTGGAAGGCTGGTTGCGCACGGTGATGGCGCAGGAATTCATCAATCGTTATCGCAAGCAGAAGAAGGTGGTGAGCCTCGAGGAGCAGGAAGAAGCAGGCACGCAGTTTGTCGCCGCCAATCCGCCACCGCCGATGGCTACAGATACCCGGCTGGAAGCGGCCACCGACGAGGCTTTGGGCGAGCTTACAGCCGAAGACCGCTACGTGCTGGCGGCGTATCATCTGGATGGCCGCACGCTGGCGGAGGTCGCGCGCGTGCTTGGGTTGCATGAATCGAGCATCAGCCGCCGGCTTGACCGAGTTACGGCCACGTTACGGAAGCGCATCCTGGCGTGCCTGCGGGATCGTGGGATGAGCCATGCGCAGGCGAAGGAAGCGCTCGAAACCGACGTACGCGATATAACCCTGGATTTGCGCGCACGTTTGGCGCAAGATTCCGGAGCAAAAGCGTTCCCTGGAGGAACGGCCCCCGCCCCGGGCGCGGGCACCGACGGAAACGTTGTCTGAAACTATGTCTGACCTACCCAAAATCGTGCAGGATCGTCTGCGGGCCGCGGCGCCCCGGGACGACCATCCTGACCCCGATGTGCTGACGGCATTTGCCGAGCACGCGTTGTCGGGAGCCGAACGCGAGGGCGTGGTGCGGCATCTGGCGCGCTGTGGCGATTGCCGCGAAGTGGCGGTCTTGAGCCTTCCTTCTTCGGTGGAGGCGGTGACGCAGCCCGAAACTGCGGCGGGCGAGGCCTCGACGCGGCGGACGGCGGATCGGTCGCGGGCATGGTTTGCGTCGTTGGCGTGGCCCAACCTGCGCTGGGCGGCGCTGGCGGCGAGCGTCGTGGCGGTGGCTGCAGTGCTGATGCTGCGTCCTGGCAAACCGCCCGAGTCCACGGATGCAACCGTGAACTATTCAGCCGAGAGCAAGATGCAAACTCCGCCGGCCGATGCACCCGCCAGGTCCGGCGCGGTTGGCGGGGCGCCAGTTCCTGAGCCCTCCCGGTCACCTGTTGCCCGGGCAGCCAAGCCGGACAACCTGCTTCTCAGCAAGAAGCTGGCGGAAGCTCGAGACGAAGTCCTGCCGGAACGCACTGAAACGCAGTTCGCAACGGCTTCAGCCTCTCTTGCGGACAGCAAACGCGCAGATTTGTCGGCGGACAAGCGCGGTCTTGCGTATGAGAACAGCCAACCGTCAGTACAGAAGCCCGCCGCTCCCGAGGTTGGCGGGGGAATCGGGACGGCGGCGCCCGAGAAAATCGGCCGTGCCACTGAGACGGTGGAAGTTACCGGCGCGGCCGCTGAAGTCCAGACGGCGACCGCCGAAGGGAAGGTGATAGGTCGCAACGAAGTTCAGGCGCTTCCAATCGAAAAGGCCAAGCAGGCGACCAAAGAAGAAGGGCAGCTGAAATCCCAGGTTGCGGAGAACCGGGCGCAGAAGGAACTTGCGGGCGCGTACCGGGAATCGGACTCGGCAGCGACATTGCAAAAGCAGCGCATGAAGAAATCCGACAACAAAGACAAAGATGGTGGCGCGCAATGGAGTCTGGCTGCGGGCAAACTTCAGCGCTCGCTGGACGCTGGCGCGACCTGGCAGGTCGTTTTGCAACTTCAACATCCGCTGCTCGCCTACGGTGCGCGCGGTAGCGACGTCTGGGCGGGTGGACAGTCTGGCACGCTATTTCACTCCACCGACGGCGGCGCAACGTGGGCTATGATTCAGGCTTCAACGAGAGTCGGGGCGTTGACAGCGGATATCGTAGGCATCGACGTTAGAGGTCCGGCTGAGATCGTTCTATCTACGAGTAACAACCAATCCTGGACCACCGCCGACGCTGGTAAGACCTGGGAAACAAAGTGATCCGACTACTGCGGACGTTGTTACTCATTGCCGCGCTCATGATTGCCGCGAGTGCGCAGAAACCCGCAGAACCCCTTCGTCCGGAGTGGTGCCGCCAGCTTCCTCGACCGGAATACAAACACCTCGAGCGTGTTCTTCCCGACGAACCATGGTTTGAGATCTACCGCATCCGCGCGGGCGTGTTCGCCATCTACGAGCCTAAGCAGTTTGAGGAAGTGATTTCCTATCTCATTCTCGGCGACAAGCGTGCGCTGTTATTCGACACTGGCCTTGGCGTAGGGAAGATCACCGCAGTTGTTACTCGACTTACACCGCTGGCAGTCACCGTCATCAATTCGCATACTCACTTTGACCACGTTGGCGGGAATGCTGAGTTCAAAGAAGTCTGGAACCGCGATCTGCCGTTCACGCGAACAAACATGCGCGGCCAGAGTAACGTCTACTCGCAGGACGCACTCGCACCAGAACGCCTGTGCGGGCCGTTGCCGCCGGGCGTCAATCCGAAGTCTTACTCGATTCGCCCCTGGAAAAGAACTCACCTGCTACACGATGGTGAGCAAATCAACCTTGGCGGACGCACTGTGGAAGTTCTGTTCACGCCCGGTCACACCCCCGACTCGCTCGCGCTGCTGGATCGCAAGAACGGACTGCTCTTCACGGGCGACACTTTCTATCCCGGCCCGATTTATTTGTTTGTGCCCGAGACTGACTTCGCCGCCTACACGCGCTCGGTGACCCGTTTAGCGGCCCTCGAACCACAGCTCAAGCTTTTGCTGCCCGCGCACAATGTTCCGGTTGCGGAGCCAATCTTCCTCACGCGCCTGGCTGCGGCCGTCCAGCAAGTCAATCGGGGCATGGCAAAATCACAGGTAACCGGGGGCCACCGCGAATACGTCTTTGACGGCTTTTCTCTTTTGCTGTCAGCCCCATAGCTCGTCCTCACAACTTGTAATCGTAGTTACTGTTGGTACATTGGCCCACGGTACTCCTATCTACTGGTGACGTTACGAAAGTGACATTTACAGTTCGGCCAACCGGACATAGGATGAGCAGGTAGTTTGGCAGTTCTGGGGGAGGGCTGCCAGGGGGCGTCTTGAGCGTTTTCGCTCAAGACGCTTTTTCTTTGTCCGCAACCCGCGCTATTCGGCGGTCGCGGCGAATGCGGAATCTGGCGGTTTCCGGTCGGCGTACGCCCAGTGCACGATTTCGGAAGCGATATTGCGAAGCGGACAAATGCGGTTCGCCAAACCGGCGGCGACCACGCGGCCGGGCATCCCCCAAATCACCGAAGTCTCTTCATCCTGCACGAAAACTTCCCCGCCCGCATCGCGGACGGCTTGCGCTCCTTTCGAACCATCCGATCCCATGCCCGTCAATACGACGGCCAAGACGCGGGCACCGAAGGTTTCGGCCAATGATCGAAACAGTACATCGACCGAAGGGCGACATCCCTGTTCAGCAGGTTGCTGGTTGGTCGCCAACACCACCTCGCTTCC
>JAYTFO010000083.1:0-11244 GCA_043734305.1 Acidobacteriota bacterium
CCCTTGCCTGCGGGAAAAAAGGAACCGAGCACCGGTGTCAGACTTCCGGCGCTGTCCAGCGAGAAGGCTGCAATCAAGTCCACGCCTGAAAGCGTGATGTAGACGAAATTGCCGGTGGGAGAGATCTTCAACTCGGTCGGGGCGGTTTGGAAACCCAGGTTGGTGGTGCCGACCAGTGTGATCGCTCCGCCGCCGGAATTCAGCGAGAATACCGAGACCGAGTCGTCGAAGGTGTTGGTGATCAAAAGGTACTTGCCGGAATTATCGATAGCCAGCGTTCGCGGACCGGCTCCAACGGGCGTAGCGTTGCCGCTTAGAGTCAGAATGCCGTCGCCCCCTACGTTGAAAATAGAGACGGTGTTCGCTGCCGAGTTACCCACGTACAGGAACTTCTTGCCGGGATCAAGCGCCAGGCCAGTGGGAGACGTTCCCAGAACCGAAGGCGTTTGCGTACCCAGACTGAGTGCGCCCGTGGAATTGTTCAGGTGCAACAGCGCTACGGAACCGTTCGTCGACAGAGTCACGTAGGCGGTGTGGCTGGCCGAGGACGAAGAACTGCCGCACGAGGCGGAAAGTACGGCGAGAACCAGTGTAACCATTACTACCAGCATCCAGTAAGCGCGACTTCTCGCCGCGAATGCGGCGCGCGCCGCCCGTAGAAAGCTCATGTGAGAACCTGCTCCTCGAAACCCAGGGTATGAACGACCAGTATTTGTTCCTACCATCGTGCATGAGAAGGCAGGAAATGCGCAACTCGGGCGGGGAGAACGCCGCTGAGTTCAGGCTATAATTACGCTCGGCAATGACGCTCTCGTCGGGAACCAAACTCGGGCCGTATGAGATCGTCTCCCCGCTGGGCGCGGGCGGGATGGGCGAGGTGTACCGCGCTCGCGACACGCGGCTCGAACGCGATGTCGCCATCAAAGTTCTGCCCGCCAATCTTTCTTCCGATCCGAATCTGCGGCAACGGCTGGAGCGCGAGGCAAAGGCGGTTTCGAAGCTCTCGCATCCGCATATCTGCACGCTGCATGACATCGGGCATCAGGATGGCGTGGATTTCCTCGTCATGGAACTGGTGGAGGGAGAAACGCTGGAGCAGCGTTTGGTCAAAGGCCCGCTGCCTCCCGACCAGACTCTTCGTATCGGGGCGCAGATTGCCGATGCGCTGGCTAAAGCGCACAAGCTGGGCTTTGTGCATCGAGATCTGAAGCCCGCCAACGTCATGCTGACGAAGACCGGCGCCAAGCTGATGGATTTCGGACTGGCCAAGCAGTCCGGCCCTGCTCCGCTTGCCACCGCGCTCACCGAGATGACGGCCGAGAACGTCAAGTTGACCAGCGAGGGGATGCTGGTCGGGACCTTTCAATACATGGCTCCGGAGCAACTGGAAGGCAAGGAAGCTGACTATCGAGCGGATATTTTTGCGCTGGGCGAATTGATTTACGAAATGGCAACCGGCAAGCCCGCGTTTAGCGGAAAGAGCCGGGCCAGTCTGATCGCGGCCATTCTTACTGCGGAACCACCGCCGATGGCGTCGTTGCGGCCCATGACGCCGGTGGCGCTCGAACGAGTCGTCAAGAAATGCCTTGCGAAGGATCCCGACGAACGCTGGCAAAGTGCGAGCGACCTGGGAGCGGAGTTGAAGTGGATCGCGGAAGGTCCGCAGGCGCCGGCAAGTGGGAGCGCACCCGCCGAGCGCAGAACATGGGAACGCGCCGGTTGGCTGCTTGCCGCCGCGTCTCTGGCGCTGCTGATGGCTGGTGCGGCGGTCTGGTGGCAAACCGGCCACCGCCGATTGCCGCCGATGTTGTTCCACGCGGCGATTCCCTTTCCCGCGAACGATCTGGCCTTGTCTCCGGACGAGCGAGTGGTCGCGATGGTCGCCTATTCCGCGCAGGCCAACGACTACGTACTGTGGACGTATGAAGTCGGCACCCAGCGAACGACGGCGTTGGACGGCACGCAAGGCGCGTCGTATCCGTTCTGGTCACCGGACAGCAAATCCATCGGATTTTTTGCGGACGGCAAACTGAAGAAGTTGGACGTTGCGGGTGGCCAGGCGCAAATCATCTGCGACGCTCCCAACGGACGCGGCGGCACATGGAACCGGGATGGGGTGATCGTATTCACGCCGGACGCGCTCGGTGGGATGTCCCAGATATCGTCGCGGGGAGGCGCTGCGGTTGAATTGACCAAGCTCGATCAAGCGCGCGGGGAGTCCAGCCACCGCTGGCCGGTGTTCCTGCCAGATGGAAAACATTTTATTTACCTGACGTCGAACTTCAGCGGGAGGAATGACGTCAACGCAATTTTTCTGGGCGCACTGGATTCAACCGAGAAACGCCAACTGGTGAGCACGGCTGCGAATGCATCGTATGCGGAGCCGGGCTTCCTGGTCTACCTGCGCGACAAGACGCTGGTCGCGCAGCCCCTCGACCCGCGCAACTATGTACTAAGCGGCGAACCGCGCCTGCTGACCGAGGAAGTACTGTTTTTCCCGCAGGTCATGCGCGCCGTTTTCGACGCATCGCGCGGAAATGTCCTGGTCGCGCAAACCGGAAAGGGCGCCCACCTTTCGCAACTGACGTGGTACGACCGCAGCGGCAAGCCGACCGGCACGGTGGGCAAGCCGGGGTGGTACGACAATCTCCATCTTTCGCCGGACGGGCACCGCGTCTCGGCCGACGAGACCGACCCGGATGGACGCAACATCGATATCTGGGTTCATGACCCCGCCCGCGACGCCTCCACGCGGCTGACGTTCGACCCTGCTCTGGATCAGACTCCGGTCTGGAGTCCCGATGGCAAGAAGATCATGTTCAGTTCCAACCGCGGCGGCAAGTTTAGTTTCTATCTGAAGAACTCCGACGGCTCCGGCTCGGAAGAAGGAGTAGCGAATGCCGGTTTTACATTGTTCAATCCGTGGGACTGGTCGCGGGACGGCAAGTACTTGCTGGCCCGGAAGGGCAACGAACTGCAATACATGACCTGGCCAGAGCGCGTTATAAAACCGCTGCTGCAAGCAAAGTGGACCATTCGCAATGCGCAATTTTCTCCCGATGGCCGCTGGATCGCTTACGCCTCGAATGAGACGGGCACCATGGAGATCTACGTCTCTCCGTTCCCGAGCGTCAACGGCAAGTGGCAGGTATCGAGCGCAGGCGGACAGGAGCCGAAGTGGCGCGGGGACGGCAAGGAATTGTTCTACCTGTCGTCGGACGGGAAGATCATGGCGGCACCAGTCACTATCGGCGCCAGCTTCGAAGCCGGTCCTCCGGTAGCACTGTTTCAGACCCACCGCCGCCAGCCGATGTCTTCGCAGGACACGTTCTCCTACGACGTAAGTGCAGACGGGCAGAGATTTCTGGTTGCCACCAGGTTAGACGAAGCCAACGCCGCACCGCTGTCCATCCTGCTCAACTGGGCTTCGGCGATGGAGAAGTAGCGGGCGGTTTCGCAGGCGCTATCAACTATCTTGAGATGTTTTGCTTGAGCAACCTCTGAAGCTCCAGCAGTTGCTCTTGAGTCATCACGCGCTTGGGAATGATGTTAAAGCAAGCGGGAGATGTGTAGAGAAGAAACTGGTTCTTTCCCTCGAACGCACGGACATAATTCTTCCACTCAACATCACTGGAACCTCCATTCCAACGCTGCATAGACGTTACGCTGCAAGAAAGGCAGGATACTCGAAAGCAGGACTAATCGAAGAACTCTGCTACTTCTTCCCCACCGTCTGCGTTACCGAACACTTGCCATCGGAGTCCGTAATCTGCACGGCCAGTTGGCGCGCGTCTTTGGAGGCGGTATACATGGTCATTTTCTCCGCTGCTACGGTGGCCTCGCTCTTCCATCCGTTGTCGGCGAGAGCCTTCTTGTAGAAGGCGGCGGTCTTGTCGCAGCTGTCGGCGGATTCAAGAATCAGGCTGGAACCATTGCTGTCGGCATTGTTCACCGACGTGGCCATCACGATCTTGGCGCCGCTCGCGACCGGAACATCCTTGGGATAGTCGTCCGGAAGTTTGGTGCCTTCCGAAGCAATCGTCATTTTGGCGCCGTCTTTTCCGGTGAACGTGACGGTGGACTGCCCCGACTTCCGGCTCTCTTCGACTTTTACATCACCGCTCGGGGTAGATACAGTTTTGGATCGGCTGCACGCCGCCAGCAGAAGGGCAAGTGAAACTACGGCAATACGATGTGTGATCATGGCGGGAAAAGTCTACATGGTCTCTGGCGAGCCATCAAGGCAACTACTCACACCGGCGACGCAGACGACTCGGGAGTTGCGCAGAACAGGCAAGCCCCCGGGCCGCCACCCGTCAATTACTAGTCACGTAGCCGTGCGTCACGTTGCTCGAATCGACGTACCAGCCGACCACCTGACCGGAGTCGTTCAGATTAATGGGGTTCGTCTGTAGAGCACCGGGAATATTCGTGGTGGTGAAACTTCCGGACACCCACGAAAAACCCTGATTCGCGGTGAAGGGAGAAACCGAATAGCTACCCACGATCTCGCCGTTGTCGTTGACTCCGAAGGCAACCGTGTGGGTATCTCCGGGGAAATCAATAGGGGTGAACTCTCCGTCGTTGTAGACGAATCCATGCTCAAAATTGGATCCATTCACGTTTCCGTATCCGCCGGTAAGAGCGCCGCTGCCGTGGAAGGCAATCCCCAGCGCCAGAGACGCGGTTGCTCCGGGAAAGTCGAACAGGGTGAAGGGGCCGTCAAAAGCGACGCAGCCGTGAAAATTGAAATCGGAGTCGGTGCAGAAACCGACCAGATTTCCGAAATCGTCAATGGCGGTGGGAAAAGTTTGATAGCCCTCCCCTAGATCCTTGGTGATGAACGCATCTCCACTGAGGACGAAACCGTGGCCAATGTCGTAGGAGTCGTTGTATTGGCCTGTAATGTCTCCGTTGTTGTTGATGCCGGCCGCCACGGTGAGCCTGGCGTCGGGAAAATCGATGGTGGTGAATACTCCGCCGTTCAGAAGGAAACCGTGAGTGGCTTCGCTGTCATCGATGTAGGCGCCGACCATCTGGCCCGCGTTGTTGATGCCGTACAGGAACGTACTGGTGGCGCCGGGGAAGTCCACGGTGGAAAAAGCAGTGCCGGCTTGTGCGGTGAAGTTCAGGCCTCGCGGCCAGCAATGGCGTTGCACGCAGCCAAAGCCAATGGAAAAATTCCCGCCGGCCAGAATTCCGTTGCGGGGATTCAGGCCATTCGCTCCGGATAGGACAATCTGCGTCGAGCCGTTGTCGAGCGCGGAAACGGTGCAACTCAGAAACAGGGTCTGAGCGCAAGTCACGTCGGCGGCAGGCACACCCGTTTCGGTGAGTGTAAGTGAAATCCAGTTCTGCCCGGAAGCATTGTTGAAGAGCAGGGGAATCCCGCCGTTGTGGTTCACGCTGAAGCTGAAGTTCACTCCCACCGGCGTGCATCCTTCGGGAGGACACATGCTGGTTGGGGCTCCGCCTCCCCCCGTTCCGTGAATGATAATTTTGGGATCGTGGTTTTGCGCAAGAACGACCAGCGAGCACAGTACGATCAGCGCGGTAAGAGCCAGGGTGCGAGTTGTTCTCATCGGGAATCTCCTCATTCTTCTTCTCTTCATTCGACGGGTCGCGAGTATACATCGGTTTCGCAGGCTCGCCTAGGGTGTGAAAGTTTTCATCCAAAGTGCATTGATTTGACCTGTGGTCCGCGCCCAGACAGCGCCAATCCCGCCACGAACCAGCGTCTACGGTAAGCCTTGCGCAATTCTTAGCACGAAAAAAAAGGAGGGCAGCCGACCTGGCGCCCTCCTGTATTCGTTACGATGCAGTGAATCGGTTACGGTAGTGGGACGGCGGCGAAGTCCACGTTCTGGACTTGCGTACCGCCCACATTGACGCGACCGTCGGTCCACGTCACGTAGGCGTTGCCGTTCAGAGCTGTGCTGTAGTCGTAGTCACCGGCATAGCAGGCCTGAATGCCGGGATCATTTTGCGCGGGCTGCGGGATGATCGCCGAGCTGATGGTGATCTCCGGCAGGAAGGTCGCACCGTTGTCCGCGGATTGAATGCCTACGCGCTCGTAGGAACATCCTGGATCCGAGACAACGTTGCAGGCCGTTGTGGCAGCGCGGCGGTCGTACCAGGAGACCGTCACTTTGCCGTTCAAGTCAGAGGACACGGAGGGCATCCACTGGGTCTTGAAGGTGGCGTTTTTGTCAGTGTTGAGTCTCTTCGGCGCCGACCAGGTCGCGCCGTTATCAGCGGAACGAACGTAGAAAATGTCGCCGAAGTCTTTCCTCCTCCCGAACGCAGCATAGGCGTAGTGGACTACGCCGGTAGGACCAACCGCCGGTTCGCCCCAGCCCATGTGGCGCCAGATCGGATTGACCTTGACGAAGTAGGGGTTGTCGCAGAGTCCTTCGCCGACCGGCTTGAATGCCGCACCCATGGTCGAAGAAGTCCAGGTCACGCCGCCATCCAGAGATTTGTACATGACGTTCTGACGGTTCGCGAAACCGCCGCCGTTTTCATTCATCGCCGCCACAAACACCGTGCTGTTCGCGCCCTCAAACCTGGTGGCGCCGCGCGGTGAGCCGGTGACTTGTACGTCACGGATGAAGTTCCGGTTCAGGATGACCGCCGCGGACCAAGCTGTGCCGTTGTCCGAGTGAGTCACAGAAAGAGCTCCGTTATTATTGAAGTCGTTCCAGGAAACGTACATGCGACCATAGGTTCCGCTGGTCGGCTCGTTGTCCACCCACATCGACTGCCGGTCGTCGCCGCCGCCGTTATGGGCGCAGGCTCCAGGCTTCCAGGTCGTGCCAGTCCTCGAAGTCCACAACCCGATGCCTTGACCGCCGCAGCCGTCCGCCAGATCGCCGGCGAACCACTTGTTCAACTTGGAGTTGAAAACCACGATCGGATCTCCGAAATTGTTGCCGTGTCCAGTCGAGAAAGGCGGAGGGATCATCTCTTTGAAAGTAGCGCCGCCATCGGTGGAGACGGAGGTACCCGTGTAGTTCGAGCTGCCACCGGGGTTGTGGTCGTTATAGTTGACCACGATGGTTTGCCCGTTGTTCTTCGTGCTGGCCCAGACGGTGCTTTCGCTCTTGGTGCAACTCTGGCCGTCCGCGCAAGGCCGGTTGCTGGCCTGAATGTTCGGTGGAGACAGCGGGGCGTCGACGCCAGTGCTGGGTTGGCCTCCGCGGACGATTCCGCATTCAATCAGGACCCGGCCTGCGCGCAGGTTGTCCTGCATCATGATTCCCTGGTTGGCAATCTGAGAGCAATCCACGCCCACAGACGTCATTTGAGCTTCAGCTCTCGCCGGCTGAAGCACGCACACTGCCCCAAAAATCATGGGCAGCGCAAAACACAAAAATGTTTTCCTGCTATTGCTTTTCATTCTTACTTCCCCCACTCCTGGTTGAGTCTTGTAACTTTGACGGCACAGTAGAACTGCTGCGCGGCTCCTCGTGGCTGGCTCCGGTCGCAGTCCCAAAATATTGTTCATCCATCCAAATACCCGCATTCCTTTTAAGCTCGTTCAACTTCGCTTGCATTTTTTCACTTTGAAGCCGTTGTTCTATGAAGGACGCTACTTCTCCCAATGGTTGATGATCGCGCTTTACCAACTGGAGGAGAATGATTGATTCGGTTGTGTCCTGCACCTGAGACCATTTGCCAACTGGGCTTGCGAACGCCGCTTTTTCCATGGCCGGCGACAATTCTCTACGCGGGAAAAACAGCGGTTCCGCGTCCAGCAAACCCTCGTCGGATTTCTTGAACGCTTCCGTCAGTGGCGCGGTGTCATTGCCGGCGGCCGAGGCTTTTAGAATTGCGTCGGCACGGGCCCTGGCTACTTCCGGAGTCAACCCCCGGCTATTCTTGCTGTCGGGGCCCCGCTTCCAGATGAAGAGCCTGCGAACCTGCACTTCTTCATAGTCATGCAAGTGCGCACTGTAGTATTGACTGACTTCCTCCGACGTCGGCTTAGCCTGACTCATCAGGCTGGCGAATTGAGCGTCCGACAGGATCTGGATGCGCCCGATTTCTAACTTTCGGCTGATCTCTGGCGTTGCGTCCAAGTGGCTGCTCACGGCGAGTTGGGAAAGCATCAGCACCGAGGCATAGTCGTCGCCCAGGCGGCGGCGCTCTTTTTCGCTGGCGCCTTCACGGTCAGCGTCTCCCTTGCCCTCGATATCGCCGATTCTGGATTCGAACTCCGCTTCGGTAATCTGCGCGTTCCCAACCTTTAATACGACGCGTCCGCCCGAAGCGGCTTTCTTCTCTACTGCGGACGTCGAGCCTCCCGATGAATCGGCTGGCGTTGCGCGGGGAGAATCCTGCGCGTAACTCATCGCAGCCAGAAGGAGTGACGTCAAAATGTAACGATTAATACGCGGTTGAATCAAAATGCGATTTGCTCCCAGAGTATTTCGTGTCGTCGCTGTGGTAAGACTTCATGACACTGCTTGGAGCCCTTTTACCTGGCCCCATCTCGGCAATGCGCGCTCTGGAAGTGTACAGCCAGAATCTCGTTCTTGATGTCAACGCGGCGTCAAATATAGATATATTTTCGCGCTCTCCCGACGTGAAAAACTTTTCAGTAAAAGTGCGGTGAATTAGTCTGGTGCATAAAGGGCGTCCTCGCCCCCGCATGCGACGGCCATGTTCCACCCACACATGTGGCGGCGAGACCGCCACGACAGCCGGCAAGATGCCGGCGCTACACTTCATCGGACTGCGGTAATCATCTCGAGGTCACGGCGCTAGTTCTGCGGCGCGGATTTTTTCAACTTCAGCAGTGGATCGCCAAACAGAAGATACGTTTCGCGCACGTCTTTGACTTTGATTCCGGATTTCGCCTGCACGAGCGCGTCGCCCAGCGTCATGCCGCCGTTCTGGAAGAGGGCTTGCACGATCTTGCGATCCAGTTGCGCTTGCGGTGGAGCATCCGTCAAGGCCGACGAGGCGACGACGGCCACCGCTCCGCCCTGGCTGTTGAGCAGCAAAGTTTCCGACAGGCTCTGCGTGTAGACATCGTGGAAGAAACCGTTGAGGCAATCGAAGGTCAGGAAGACGGGCAGGCGCGGCGAGTTGGTGAGCGCGGCGGCGGTCGTGTCGTCCAGGAGATCGTCGCCCGACCACACCTCGACCGATCCGTGTCCAAGATAATTCACCAGCAGTTCGCCAGCGTTCAAGGCATTCAGCACTTCGGCGCGCGCGGTGCCGGGATCAAGATTGGCGGCGAAAATCTCGGTGGCCTGGATGGACGGCGGCAGCAGGGCGGCTACCTTCTTCGTGTCTTCCGTGAAGTCGGCTGTGTCGTTGCGATCGGCGACCAGCAGCGCCTGGCTGGTCCATGAGCCGGAGTCGTTGCCGGTTTCATAGTTCACAATCTTGGCAACGACCGTCCGCAGTTCGTCGGGGGTGCGTACCGGCAAGCGGCCGGTGGCGAGCGTGGGCAAGCCGGTGTTGCTGAAATCGGAGAACCAGTCGTCGGAGGCGGTCATCAGTTGCGAAGTTGGAATGATTCGGGTGGGGACAAAATCAAAGTCGCCAAACCCCAGGAAGTTGCGGGGATCGACCGAGGCGTCTCCAGTCAGCAGCAGGTACTGGGGCTTGGTCGTCCAATTCTTGCTTGCGGTCTGCAGGAAGTCGCGGAGCGCCAGGGGACTGTGATCGCCGAAACTGAACTCGTCGTAAATGTCGTCGGTCAGAACGACCGAAACCGAATGACCTTGCTGGCGGCGAAGGTCGACCAGCGGGGCGACTGCGCCGGCGAGCGTCGGATGTGCGATCACGACCACCTGGCTACCAGCCTGCGGACTGTGCCACTGCGAGGGCTGATTGGCCACTAACTGCGCAGCCTTGGCGATCTGGCTTGCGCCGAGTGCAAGAAGAGTATGCCGTCCCGCGGGCGAGAATGGCACTTGCACTTGCACGGCATAGGAACCGTCGCCACCGGAAACCACGCGCGTCGCCAGTTCAACGGGCTGCGAGACGGACGTGACATCGAAAACCCGCGTCGAAGTCTCCTGGAACTCCGCAATCTGCACGGGCGTTCCGGCGCGAGCTGAGAACCTGAGTCGATCGCCGTCGACGGCAAAGGTGTGTGGATAGGCGATGGTGATGTGATCGACCAGGCTGACGTCGGTGTCGCCGTCCTGAGCGGCTAGGGTCACGGTGTTCGAATCCAGCAGCAACCCCGGGGGTAGATCGACGCGCAACTTTCCCTTGCTCTGGCCGGAGAACGCGATGTGGCCCAGGTTGAGGCCGTTCAACGCGACGGTCACATCGTGGGGCACGCCTTCGCCCCCGCCCTGGAGCACAACTTCCAGGCGCGGAGCCGGGTTGCCGGCTGCGGACACATGCGGAGTCGCAATCACCTGGTCAATCGGCGCGGTCGAGACTAAGGCTCCGAAGAAATTGTCGTCGTTCGAATTGAGGAGCGCGGCGAAATAAGTTGTGCGCTGGCGCAGCTCGACGGTCTGCGTGAAGTGCTGCGGGAAACTCGTTCCGCTGGGCAGTTCGTTGAAATTGCCAATGCGCAAACCAGGTTGGTCGCCGGCAATCAGCCAGTAGACGCGCGTACCGGTGAACGGCGTGTCCATGCCGGTGGCGTAGAACTCGATGGCAGCGTTGGGACCGAACGGTGCGCCGTCCGCGCCGGTAACTAGAATCGGCTGCTCGATCGCTTCAGCGAAAAGTCGCAGCTTGCGCGGGTCGGCGTTGTGATCGAGTCCGGCAGCGACCAGGTCGGGCTGAGTGACGCGATACCAGCCTTCGTGATCCGCCATGATCTTGACCGCAGGGTGAGCTGCGAGATCGAATTGCTGATCGTTCTGCCCCTGCGATGTCGGCGTTGGACGCTGCGTGTTTTCCACCACGTGACTCGCGGAGGACACGGCGCCCGCGCGCGATGCAAAGTCACTCATGGTCGGAGAGGAAACCGCGTGCGCCGACGACGCCGTCAAACTCGCCGATATCGGACCATGCATCGTGCGCTCGCCGTTCAGGTCGAGATCCTCGAGCCAATACATGCTGGCGGGCGTGGCGGCGCGGTCAATCCAGGCATAGCTCTTGCCAGCATGCTTTTCGAGATAACCGCGCATCATCAGAGCCGATCCCGCTACTAGTGTGGGATTCAGCCGGACGCGTTCTCCATTCTGCTCGCGGTAGACATTGAATCCGAGATTGTTCAGTTCGCCGGCTGTCTTCCAGCGCAGCACCACACCTTGGGTGCCG
>JAYTFO010000084.1:0-15863 GCA_043734305.1 Acidobacteriota bacterium
GCATCTGGTAGCGCGCCCGTCTCCACCTCGGCGCCAGCCATGCCCTTTGAAAAAATGCTGGCCAAAAAGGCCCTCCATGCTCGACTCGACCGGGAGATACCCAAATCCGTTCCCATCACCGCGGACGAATCGAACTACGCAGCCGGCGCGCAGGTCTACCAAGGGCATCCTTGAAGGCCTCCAAGTTGGGTAGGGGCTCCTTCTCAAAGCCACTTGGTATGAATCCGCTGTAGACCCCTCCCATGCAACTGTATCCCTGGATTGTCGAGCTGATGCAAGGTCGAAATAAGAAGTCGAAGTCAGCAACATTGTTGGGGAACCAAAACCTGTGAATTTGGACATTAAGGAGATTGCCCCGGGCGGCTATCAATTGCCTCTGGTAGAGATGCGCAACTCCGCCTTCATCTTTACCATTCGTAGCCGGGAAGTTGCTGAACCCCCTTGTCGAGGAGTTGCCGTGCGCTGTAGGTTCCGGCGGGAATTGTCAGATCGGGCACTGGAGCAATGATCTCGACAAACAACGGCACCTTGAATGAGGTGGCGATGAACCCGACGAAGTCTGTGAGTCGCACAGCGGCTGAGGCCACTGACTGCGAGACATCGAGACGTTGTTGAAGAGGCAGGTCGAGGCGCAAAGTCAATGAGTGCTATCGCGATGTTACGCCAACAATGAGGCTCCACTTCTCCAGCATTGCGGAATCCACGGACCCAGCAGACGATTTTCGCCCCCACCCGCTTAAATGTGCAGCGGTCCTTATCTCAGCTCTCAGCGGGAATAGACGTGCTTGGGGCAGTTATTTTGCGGAGATGGTAAAGTTCACAACCACGGTCGCACCCTCATTCAGGCTGACCTCTTTTACCCAGGTTCTGGGTTCTGAAAAGACGGGGCGATCGGTTTTCTTTTGGCTCAGAACATCGTAGGTATTCGCACGCCCTGTGACTTGCCAGCCCTCGTGCCAGGCAAGGATCTCATAGGCCCCCGCGGGAACGTCCGTTAACTGGAACGCGCCGCTTTCGTCAGTCACCGCATAGTACGGGTGCGGCGCCACAAACATTTCCGCGTTCATCCAAGCGTGTCCGCCATTGCATTTCAGATGGCTTAATCCGGGAGTATTCAGTTCGCGCGAAATCGTTACGCCGGAGAAAGGGAATGGCAGGTTGAAAGTGGCCGCACCGTCCATGTTCAGGGTGTGAAGTGTGGCGTCAGAACTCGTCATCTGGAGTGTAGCGTGTTGGGAGACCAATAGAATATGAGGTTCGTAGCGGCACAGTCGCTGGTTGAGAAAGCGCCGGGCGGGAGGTAAGTCAAACGCCTTCCCGCTGGAGATACTCTTAATAAACACCACGGTATTTGCGACACCGCCTTGTGGACCGATAATCAGCCGTTCCAGATCACGAGTCTTTTGCGATTCAGGGTCGCATATTTGCTGATCCTTGTTGATGGGAAAGCTGGATAAGTGAGGCTCCGGTCCTGACCACACGACAGTGCCCTTAATGATTCCCCCGTGAGCGACCGCGACAACTTGATAGCCGCCCTGAGCCGTTGCGTTCTCCGCAAGTGCCCATACCACCATCAGAAAGAGGGCACGCTGGATCGTTCTAGTCAATGTCAGCCTTTTCGAAGTCATTGGGGGATGGTGAATGTTATGACGCCACTCTGGCTATGACCAGATAACGAAAGCTCCGGTACTTCTGTGGAAATGCCATTTAAGCTTTCCATTCTCGTGAAACTGAAGGTTCACATCAGATCACTCGCGACGGTACTCAGAAGGCGCTCGTTGTTTCAGATGGAGCACGCCTGTACTTCACGGAAATCGCAAGGTGGTACCATTTCCCTCTGACAACATGACGAAGCGTGACTTGTTCCGGTCAGCAAGGGGTACCGCCCGAGAATTGTTCACGACGGTCGCAACCCTTTCAATCATCTTGGCCGGGATGGCTGGAGGTTCAGAATTTGCTGCCGCTCAGGCTGCGGCGCCCGGCAAGCGATACCGTCTAACCCAGACGCTTCCGCTGACGACCTTCTATAACACGTTGCATCCGCTGCCCGCGGGTAACCCCGGCACACTGATACGCTCGGAATCTACTAATCAATACGAAGTTCCGTTTGAGTTGTCGGCATTCAGGATTCTTTATCATTCCCGTACCACAAACGGAGAAGACGTCCCCGTCTCGGGTGTGGTGCTGATTCCTCAGGGCAAGCCTCCCGCAAAAGGCTGGCCAGTGATTGCCTGGGCGCACCAGTTCAGGGGAGCCGCGCGACAGTGCGCTCCTTCGCTGATGAAGAATCTTGGAGTGGGCCCTCTTCTCGCGATGTATGCCAATCTCGGATACGCGGTGGTGGCGACAGACTATTCCGGATTGGGCGTCGATTCCGGCAAAGCAGAGCTGGATATGCGGTCGAACGCATTGGACGTCATCTACTCGATTCCGGCGGCACGCGCAGCGCTACCTCAGCTCGGGCCTAAATGGATCGCTCTGGGACCATTCCAGGGAGCATTGGCCTCCGTAGCGATCGCGGAAAGTGAAGTACGCGATCCAAATTATCTGGGTAGCATCGCCACTTCGGGCTTGGCGGATGCGCGGCCGGCTTATCGGCGCTTCGCTCTGACATCTTCGCAGCGTATGCTGTTCGTCGTAGCATGGACGATAAAAGGGCTCTATCCGGAGTTCCAGTTAGGCGACATGCTCAAAGACAAGGCACTCCCGGCGTACCAACGGGCCTCGCTGACTTGCGGAGGGGATACCGAACCGGAGTTCACAAGCGCCATGCTCAACCCGGGCTGGGAGAACAACAGATGGGTGAAAGAATTCTTCAACAGGAATACTCCGGGTCAACGGGCCGCCCACAGCCCGCTCCTGGTCATCACCGGCGAGGCGGACCCTGTCATCCCGGGTGACATGTCGGGAGAAACCGTGGCCCGGATGTGCAAGCAAGGCGACAAAATTCTTTTCTTGAAGTATCCGAATCTTGATGCCAGCGGCGCGGCGGGAACCTCGACATCAGACCAGATTAGTTGGATCAAGGCACGGTTTGCGGGCGATGCTGCGCCGAGTAACTGTCGTTAAAGTAGACGCACAAGGCTGACTTCAGCCGCTAGAGCGGGGACGACTTCAATGACTGAACAGCGCGAAGTGCTCTGCTGCGGCTAACCAGCGCGATCAGAGTCGGGTGCGTCATCGGGTTGTCGGAACTGATTGCGTTTGCGATGAACGATAAAAATCATGCAGACCGACATGATCGTCGGCGGGACGATAAGAATCAGAATCCCGCTGCGCAAGGCCTGGATCATTCGAGCACCGGCGGAGGCCGCCTGCGTGTAGCAAAGGGAGCAACTCTGGGCGAAGGCCGGGATGGGCGCGGCAAGCATAGCCAGCCCAATAAGCGAAATGCCTAGCAGCAGCGGCGGTCTCTGGAGGTTGCATTGCCTTCTTAGCATCTTTCCCTGAGTTCTTGTGATCTGACTGGGGCCTGTTGCTTTCTCACTTTACGCTTGAAAATGGCGCGCCGGTCACCATACGAGTGCTATCGGTCCATCCATATTGCAACCCCAACAGGACAGAAATCGTAAAGATCACGACGAACAGCAAAAAGGCGCGCTTTTCTGCCCAAAGATGCATGAAGAACAAGACTGCCAGACCCGCCTCGATGCAGGCGGCAGCCAGCATCCGCGTGAGCATTTGTGCTGTGCCAATGTTCTGGTAGGCGATGAGGAATTGCACGCCTGCGAGAGCGAGCAGGCAAACGTAGATGGCCACGTCTTTCCCGATTCCGTTACTCTTGTGCTCTTCGGCTGTCATAGCATTCCGCTCCCCAGAGGATTGTTCTAGTGGCTGAGATTTAAAAGATAAACCAGCGGTACGACGAACATCCAGACCAGATCTACAAAGTGCCAGTAGAGACCGAGTATCTCGATATCGTCCGCGTTATAGCGGCCGCCCCTGTAGCGCACACCGACGACGAGCAGAGCGATGACTCCGGAGCAAACGTGGGTAAGATGCAAGCCGGTGATACTGAAGAATGATGCCCCGAATAATCCCGTTCCCCAGGGGTTTTTGAACAGGGTCAAGCCCTCACCGATGAGGCCAATCCATTCGCGAACATGGAGCAGGGCGAAAACAAGGCCCAGAACCGCAGTAATCATGGTCCAGCGGAAAGCTCCGGCCTTGTCTCCGGCGCGCGCGGAACGCAGTCCTGTCAGCATGGTCAGACTGCTGGTCAGAAGTACGAACGTCATGATGGCGACATTCGTGATGGTATGGAAGGGTCTCGGCCAGTCGGAAGCGCCATTGCGCAAGAATCCATAGACCACAAGGCACGCGGCAAAAGTCATGGTGTCGGCGATAATAAACAGCCACATCGCCAGTTTTTTTGTAGGAATCGAAAATGCCGGTCCTACCATCAGACCTGTCGAGTGTCCTTCCATGGTCAAATCCGCTTGGCGCACGGCGCCTCCTAATTGTCGAGTCGGTTAGAGTTTGATCCAAAGCAGCACGATCAGATACAGCCAAAGCGCGCCCATGAAATGCCAGTAACGCGCGGTGGCAACCAGAGTATTCCGCCGCAGAGCCGACTTACCCAGCTTGCGAATGACGTAGATCAGTCCGCCTAGGCCACCCATGACGTGCAGTGCGTGGGTGGCGGTCAGCACATAGAAAAAAGAACTGCTTGGATTTGTGGCCAGATACATTCCCTGAGCCCGCAATTGCGACCAGGCGACATATTGACCTGCCACAAACAGCAGGCCGAGAAATAAAGTGACATACAACCAGCGTGCCGGGCTCTCCGCGCGACTTCTCAAACCGCCCATGAACGACGACACACGGCGACGCGCGACTTCGAGAGTGACGCTGCTGGCGAGCAGTAGAAATGTGTTGAGGTAAAGCATCGACGGCAACGTAAAAGTCTGCCAGTCCAGCGATGACCCTTTGCGAACAATCAGAGCGCTGGAAAACGCGGCAAACATCATGGTGACGGCGAACAGCACGACCCAGATGGCCGTCGATGAGGGAGGCGGCGAGTAATCCAGCGCCACACCTAAGTTGCCCTCTGCCGGAACGAGATTCTTCCAACCGCCGTTCCCAATATGTCTCTGGTTGGGCAAGCGGTTCGGATCGATTTGCGGCGGTTCATGTACTGTACTTGCCATAACGCACCAAACTCCCCTTTAGCAGATGCACGTTCCGCTCGCGGTTTACTTCTCGTCGTGCTCCGTCTTAACTTGCTCCGGCGAAGCCTGCATGACGTAATCGCCGACCGAACTCTCCACGCCGTACTGATAGGGATCGTGGTAGACCACGGGGTGCTTTCCGCCGAAATTGTCGAACGGTGGCGGGGTGGCCGTGCTCCACTCCAGTGAAGTGGCCTCCCACGGGTTATCCGGCGCGGGCTTGCCCCAGAAACGGCTGTGAATCAGGTTGTACAGAAAAATCAGCTGAGCGGCGCCCGTGATGAGGGCCGCTATAGTGATGAAGCGGTGAACTGGAATCAGGGGTTGAAGGAAGTCGTCCGTGAAACTTGAGTAACGGCGTATATTCCCGGCCATGCCCAGGTAATGAAAAGGCATAAAAATGCAATAGGTACCCACGAAGCTCAGCCAGAAATGAAGTTTGCCCAAAGTCTCGTTCATCATTCGTCCTGCCATCTTGGGAAACCAGAAATATGTTCCTGCAAAGATGCCGAACATGGCCGCGACGCCCATCACAAGGTGGAAATGACCCACCACGAAGTAAGTCGCGTGGAGCATGATATCGATGGAGGGCTGCGCCAGAAAGAATCCGCTGACGCCGCCACTGACGAACATCGAAATAAAGCCCAAGCTAAACAGCGAAGCCGAGTTGATGCGGAGCTTGGAACCATACAGGCTGAAAGTCCATACCAACACGACGATCGTCGACGGGATAGTAATGACCAGCGTGGGGAACGAGAAGACCAGCGAAGAAAACGGATTCATGCCACTGACAAACATGTGATGGCCATAGACCATGTAGCTGAGAACGGCCAGCGCTCCCATGGAATAGATCAGCACTCTTGCACTCAGCATGGGCCGGCGCATGCTGGTGACGAGGATATGCGAGACAATGCCGATGCCGGGCACGATTGCGATGTAGACCTCGGGATGTCCGAAGAACCAGAATAGGTGTTGCCAGAGAAGAGTCGACCCCCCCGAGTGCGGCAGCACTTGATCGTTCAACACCAGATTTGACGCGACAAAGAAGCTGGTGCCAGCGACGTGGTCAAGTATGACCAGGATACAAGCCGGCATTAACACGGCAAACGCTGTCAGTCCCATGCACGAAGTAATGAACCAGGCCCAGGCGCTGAGCGGTAGACGCATGAGGCTCATCCCTTTAACCCGTAGATCTAGGGTCGTGGGAATGAAGTTCAAAGAACCCAACAACTGCCCAACGCAAAACAACGCAATGGAAATTGCCCAAAGAACGACACCCGTGCCTTGTCCAGGACCTCCCACCGAACCGATCGAATTGAGCGGCGCGTATTGGGTCCAGCCACCGAGGGTTGGTCCATCGCCCACGAAAAATGATGCCATCAGGACGAGGAAAGCCACGAAAGTGACCCAGAACGACATCATGTTGAAACGGGGGAAGGGCATGTCTTCCGCGCCGACCTGGATGGGCAAAAAGAAATTGCCAAACGCGGCGAAGGGCGCGGTCGTGAGCACAAAGAAGACCATGATGGTTCCATGCATGGTCATCAATTGCAGGTAGTACTCCGGTGTCATCACTCCACCGGGGGCCCCGGTGGACGAAAGCAATTGCAGGCCGGGGATGGCGGCGTTGTTCCATGCAAGGTGAATGCGCATCAACCAGGAGAGGGACATTCCTATAACAGCGGCGAACAGGGCGAGCGCATAATACTGTTTACCGATTACCTTGTGGTCCAGGCTGAAGACGTGCTTTCGAATGAAGCTGGTTGGAGGAGCATGGTGCGCCGCCTGCACTGGCGTGTCGTGCATTATCCTCACCTCAAGAAATAATATGTCGATCTGTCCGCACTCAGGTATCGACGGGAAGATCTACTGCCCTGCTTGCTGCTTCAGCCAATTATCGAAGTCCTGCTGGGACATCACTTCGAGATACGCTTTCATGTTGTAGTGTCCCAGGCCGCACAGTTGGGTACAGACTATTTCGTACTTGCCAACCTTGGTTGCGGTGAAGTGC
This sequence comes from Acidobacteriota bacterium, assembly GCA_043734305.1. Classification (GTDB taxonomy): domain Bacteria; phylum Acidobacteriota; class Terriglobia; order Terriglobales; family Acidobacteriaceae; genus Acidiflorens. The sequence goes on from JAYTFO010000084.1 coordinate 7,183, forward strand.
AGCGAGACGTCCAACCCGGGGACAAAGTCCTGCTGCACCCGTAGCTCTCGTACGAAGAAGGAATGTCCGACATCTTTCGCGTGCATGAGGAGGTGAACTTCCTTATTCACGGGGACCGCCATCTCGGCGGCCACGATGTCGTCCCGGGCAGCCACATCGTGTTCCGGATCAAGTCCAAAGATATTCTGCGAACCTTCGTTAATAAGCTCGGGGTGAAGGGCGCCGAATTTACCGTCAGGACCAGGGTAGCGGAAATAGAAAGCGAACTGCCCGGCTTGCACCTGGATGGGAATGGCATCGGCCGAGGGCGGATTGAGGTAGACGTTAGCCCATGCCTTTACTCCAAACACTCCCAGGGCCATAACTTCCACTCCCACAACCAGCAAGGCAGCAATCACCAAACCCGTGGCGCCGCCGGGAAATTTCTTGATCTTTGCGTCCGGGCCAGGATCGGAGAACTTCCAAATGAAAAACGCCAGAATGAACTGTGCTGCGAGGAAGGCTATGCCAGCCTCGGCCATGGTTTCCGACATCTGCTCATCGATCAGCGCTCCATGAGTCGAAATGTCTTCCGGCGCCACCCATGTGTGTCGCAGGATGGGGATCGCGGAAAGGATCGCGATAATAACAATTGTGATTGCAAAGATTTTTGCCATGGTGCTCCGCCCTCCGCTGGCTGCCTCTGACCTCACTCGGAAACGCAGCGACGGAACACGAAACTCCGCCGCCGTTATTCCGTCAGTAAGCCTTCGCCTTGAAGGTAAAGTTCACGTCCTTGGTTTCGTTGCCGGTGATGGTGACGTCGGCAGTCTGGGTCCCGTAATCCTCATGCCAGGCGGTGATGGTGTACTTACCGGGGGGCAGGTTGGGAAGCTTGAACTCCCCTTCGCCCTTGCTCAGGTCGTAGTGATTCGTGCTGAGCACCGCGAAAATGCCGTGCATCCAGGGATGGACATTGCACTTCACCGAGATGAATTCGGCTTTGTCATACTTCTCCGAGAGGGGCGGCGTGCCCGGGGGTTGGGATTTGTTCCACTCGCGGTTTACTTTGGCCAGTGGGTGGATGTTGTGAGAAGTCTGGTCGCTGTTGACGACCTTCAGTTCCTGGTTGACGTGCATGGGCAGAACGTGCGGAATGTACTGGCAGCCTTTCTGTTCGAAGGTGACTGCCTGTGCCGGAACCTGGCCATCATCGGGTGCCCCGGACGAGACGTACACCACCACGTTTTCCAGTGCGTTGTTGGTCCCGGTCACTACCGATTCAACCGTCACAGGTGTGGCATGCTGCTTGGCGCAGCTGGGTTCCTTCGACATGTCGATGGATTTTTGTTTGGCGGGCGTCCCCGTATAGGTGACCTTGCCGCTAATCGTCCCGCCGAACAGCAGACAGGGACAAACCACTAGAACCAAAAGTGCGGCCAGCATCTGCTTTGTGGACATGTAAGTACTTCCTCCTGGGGTCACGGTTTACTAGTCCCGCCGATGTGCACTTGCGGGCTGGAATTCGACGGTGAAATATTCTCCGACTTGTTTTCCGGGGTCTTCAGCGTGGACGGACCACCGGCAGCTTTCAGGGCATCGTTCTCTTTGCTGCGCCGCTCGGTTTGTAGCGTTCGCAGGTAATGCACCAGATCCCAAGCGTCGTTGGGCTGAATCACATCCGCAAACGACGGCATGGGAGTGCCGTCCACGCCGGTCATGAAGATGCGATAAAGATCCTGATTCTCCGAGCCGCACTTAAAGCGGGAGTCGTTGTGGCCTTGCGAAAAGTTATAGGGACGAATCGGCTGATCCTTGCTGTCGGTCAGGGTCGAAGCCGAAGGCCCGTCACCATGGCCTTGTTGCCCGTGACACTTCCAGCACTCCATTTTTTGGAAGAGCTCGTGGCCATGCCGGATGCTCTCGATCGTAACGGGAGTTTCCGGCGGAATCTTGATCGGATCGCCCGGCTTTTCCGTTTTCCAGCGATCCGAAAAGGTCTTGATGTAGGCGACCAGATCCTGCCGGTTCTCGTCGCTCAGAGGGCGCCACGACGGCATATTGCTGGCCTGTACTCCGCGGATCAGGGTGGCAATGAGATCGGAGTCGAGCGGCAACGTGCCGGTCGGCGTGGAGCGGCATTTGAAAGACGCCGCCGTAAAATCGCGCGGTTTAGGATCGAGGAATTGTGCGTTGTCGCCGTTGCCGTCACCGAACGTGCCGTGACAATACACGCAGTAGCGCAAGTACAGGCCATGGCCGCGTTGCGCGGCAGGGCCCAGCCCGTCATGCGACGTCGGGTAGCCCGAACTGATCCCCGAACCCTGGGCGAGCGCGCTCCCGGTTGCCATGGCGATGAGCAAAATGCAGAGGCAAATTTTCTGGATTGTCATCATGCACTCTCCTTAAAACGCAAAGTCGAAGCCGGTAAAGAAACTCCTGTTGTACTGGTCCGCTCCGCTGTCGGCGGTTTTCGTGGACTTGAGTGCCGAGAATTCGATGTGCCAGGCGAAGCCGGCGCGGCTGTTGATGAACGGGTAGTAGCGGTAGCCGGCGGTGAAGACGTCAACATTGCCGTAGTCGCTGGGCAAAGTGTTGATCGGCTGGCGCGACATGCGCGCCAGTTCGTAACGGCCAAGAATGAATTGCCGGGGCGAATAGGTGTAGTGAGCTTCGAAGGTTCCGATGTTCCAGGCCGGTCCTTGCGCGCCCTCGGGAAGCTCCCCATTTGAGGGAGTGTTGTTGGCAAGATAGACGTTGTCGTTGGCGTGCTGGTACACACCGGTCAGGTCGAACCTGCCGATGTACAAGTTGCCGTAAGCACCCACGCGATAGAACGAGCGATTCCCGCGTCCCGTACCCGAGATGGGGTTCCCATTCTTGTCCAGGAGGAAGTAGGTGGGTCGAAGGCCGGTGACACCGTACGCGCCGACGCGTTGCAGGCCGAACTTGCCCGCCATGAATGCCTTGCTTACATGCAGGTAGCCGTCATAACTTCGGCCGCCCGGCAAGCCCAGTGCGCCGTTAGTGCTGCTGACCAGCGAGGCGGCGTAACGAGTGTGATCGTCGAGCGAGTGCCCCATCAGTTCAACCCCCAACTGGTTCGATCCCACCGTGAAGTCGTTGACGTCCTGTCCGCCGTACGGGAGGTAATGCCAGAGCTGATAGTAGCCACCGTTCGCGGAGAGCGTCATGATGCGTTTCTCGGTGAGCGGCGTATCCAGTTCGTACTTGCCGAACTTGAGATTGAGCCAGGGCGAGCCCTTGATGTTGTCGATACGAACGTTGGCGGACTCGAAACTGATGGTGCCATCACCGGACTGAATGGACGGGACCAGCAGGAAAGAAACATTCTTGGCGAGGGTACCGGCGGTCAGGATGTCGATGCCGGTCAGATCGAATCCAGAGGTATTGATCGTCTTCTCGACCGTGCTGCCGTCGCCCGATTGCACAGTCTGATGACTGGCGCTTTCATAGTGCCAGTGCGGTGTGATGCGCATCGCCACTGGCCAGTACGACGGGTTCAGCCAGATCGGCGAATCGCGATCGTTGTTGAGCTGGTAGCCCTGGTCTTTGAAGTTTTGACCGAAGCTGTTCAGCTTAGGCCACGCTTCGTGGCACGCCGAGCAGGGCAAGCCGTACTTGCGGGCAAATGCCGGAATGGCGTATCCGGGTGTGCTGCTCATGACGATGACCAGTATCAGCAACCCGGCGAAGATAAAAGCGGGGCCGCTTTGCTTACGACGTACGCAAAAGTGCGCGGGCATGTGCATACGATCCTCTCTGCTGCTCAGAATGTGTCGTGTGGTATCGAGCGTAGATGTAGGAATAGCGTCCCGGGTACGGAGTCCCGGTGCTTTGTGGTCGCGAATTCGCCGACACTACGGCGAACTCCGAGGAATCTCCAGGTTTCCCCAAGCAACGCCAGCTTTCTGACCCCAATGGGGCCGAACTATACTTGGCCTGAAATCCGCAGTCAAGAAATCTTTTGAATTGTTTTGATAACGTCCTTTGGAAAAGTAAATCCGACTGGCGGATCGGGGCTTCCACCGCGTGCCCGCTAGATGTATCCCTTGGACAGGTCCGAAGAAAAAAATCTCAGTAGGGCGCGACGATAAATGATCGAACAGCGATTGATCTTGACTTTCGCTTTCGTCAAGAGTAGGTATGCATCCACTTGGAGTGATTTTTCCGCCGCCCATGGATGTCCCAGCGCAACGCCGCTCGTCAGGCCCTGTCTTGTCTCCAATCGCGTTGTGCCTTGCGTTGTGCCTGGTCTCCGGGTTGAATGTACACCTGTGCTCCGCTCAGGAAGGTGGCTTTAACGGCTCGCTGGATGCTCCGGAATCCGAAGTCCTGAAAGCGGTCGATCGGATCGCGAACGACTCAATCGTCTATGGTACCTACTCCTACGAGAAGGAAAGGCAGATCAAGGGCGCAAAGCCGGCGAGTTCGGTACCGGTGTTTGGAGACGTTCCCGGCGATGCCAAAGTATTCTTCAAAGTGCTCGAGAGTGTGCTTGCCCCGCGGCATTTCAAGGAGACCGCCGACCTGGGCACAATCTACGTACGCTACATCGTGCAGGGGACCGGCCCGGGCACGACCTCGATTCACATCGACGCACTCTATGTCGAGAAAAATCGCCGCCGGCAACACCAGTCGGATGGAACAGTCGAGCAAAGCGAATTTCAGGCCATCAAAGATCTCCTGGAAAAAATGCAGTCCGACACGAAGGCCGTCAGCGAGATGGCCGAGAAGCATTCCCCCGCGGCGTCAGCGGGGAACGTGGGCGACCCGGGCACAAATATTGCCCAGCCCAGTGCGTCAACGCTCTCTTCCGCCGACCAACTGGAAAAGCGCGTCACGGACCTGAAGCATAAGGTCGAGTTGCGGACGGCCGCCGGCGGGGCAGCGCTGAAAGCGGCTCCGTATCGCACCGCCGCCACATTGCAACCGCTGCATGGGGAGACCGAGCTGCTGGTCGTCGTGCTGACCAGGTACTGGTACGGCGTGGAAACCACCGATGGGCACCGGGGATGGGTCCATCGCAGCCAGGTGGAGCCTCTGCCATGATCTCCGCGCAAAGTTCGTGCAGGAAGAGTTCGTGCAGGATGCACCTGCGGAGTGCGGGCGTTTTCATCCTGCTCGCGAGTGCGATCGTGGTTGCGCAGAGCAATTCTTCCGAACATGTTTTCCAAGTCTCCCGCGCCAATCTGGACAAGGCACTGGCGAACTTACACGCCAACACGCCCGGCCGCCTACCGATTCTGGATGGCTTTGTTGCTCCAGAAGTTTCCGCACTGGAGAAATACCAGCGCGCTTACTACCAGTACAAACTGGAGATTCGCCCGGCAAAAGGGGGGGCAACTGCGTTGCGCGTGAGCGCCAAAGTCACCGCCTGGTACGCCGGCGACAACGCGACCCCAGCCGGCTATCGCGTGCTGCCATCGAACGGACGCCTCGAAACCGATCTGGTCGAGCGACTGGAAGAAGCGTTGCAACAAAGGTCGGAGGATGTTGCAGGGGCAACTGCGTCCGACGGAGACGCCTTGCATTCGAGCACGGCGCGGGAGGGCGCGACTGAAGCCGTGCCGAAAAAGCCGGACCAAGACAGGGCTTCAGCGCCTGGCTCCTCGGTCCGGTCTGAGCAAAGCGCGAAGTCTTCCAAGTTCGGTTCGACGTTTCCAATTGACCAACCGGGATCCCGATCAGATCTGGTGCCGCCCGACTGGCAGGAACGAGCTGAGCAAAAACGCTTCCAGCAACTCAGCGAGCAAGTCACGAACCTGGAAGAAATCCTGCATAATCAGGCGCACCCGAACGATCTTGCCGCAGCCCGAAAGACGGGGACGCCAGTTCTCGCCAAGCCGACGGAACTTAGCGACGTTCTGTTTCACGCGGAGGCCGAAGACGAATTTAAAGTCCTCGACGAGTCCGGAGGCTGGGTGCACGTGCAGATCTCTGGCATTTCGCGTGGATGGATTCGGCGGACGGATTTGGAAATGCCGGGAGAATCCACCGCGGAATCGAAACCACCAGCGTCTTCCGAACCAGAAACCCACGAGGAAACATCGCTCTTCCCCGGAGAATGGTCTGCCTTGCGTGGACATCTTGTACGCATTACCTGGGTACGGCCGGATGCTGCCTCCGCACCCGGGAACACGGACCGTTGGCAACTCGCCCGCACGGTGTTTCGCGATACCTACGGCCACGTCGCGCGCGCCAACTTGAAGGTTGACGGCGTAGTGATCGTGATCGACGCCGCCGATGGTGGAATGATCGCAGCTACCATCGACGCGTTACGACGCTGGAATACCGGCGCCGACTCGGATGCAGCCTTTCGGAAAGAATGTTGGACCGATTCGCCCGAAGCACTGGGCGAAACAGCACGACGCGAAGGTGGCGCCAAACCCCAAAACCAATGACGACCATGGCAGAGAATTTACCGACCGTATTCCTTCCTGCGCAGCGAATCGCTGGCCTGCTGCGTGACTACGCCGAACTCACCAAAGCGCGCATCACCACGCTGATCGTAGCCACCGCGTGGTGCGGATATTTTTTTGGCGCGCACAAATCCGGCGCATCGGCGCTGTCGGTGGGCTTGGTCCACGCGCTCCTTGGGGTGGGCCTGGTGTCAAGCGGGACGGCGGCGTTGAACGAAGTCTTGGAGTCCGCCGTGGATGCACGCATGCGCCGCACGGCGCAGCGCCCCCTGCCTGCAGGACGCATGACGCGTGCGCACGCAGCCGTCGTTGGTTTGGGCCTAACCGTCGGCGGCTCGCTCTATCTCGCCTTTTTTACCAATCCGCTCACCGGAGCGTTGGTTCTGTTAACCGCTTTCGTTTATCTCGCGGCCTATACCCCTCTCAAACGCGTGTCCCCGATTTGTACATTCGTGGGCGCGTTTCCGGGAGCGATGCCGGTATTGCTGGGCTGGACTGCCGCGCGCGGCCGGGTGGAAATCGAAGCCTTGATTCTTTTCGGAATCATGTTTGTTTGGCAGTTTCCCCACTTTCTCTCCATCGCCTGGCTCTATCGCGAGGACTACGCACGAGCCGACATCCGCATGCTGCCAGTGGTCGATGTTGATGGACAATCCACCGTGTGGCGGATTTTAGCTTACTCCGGCGTTCTGATTCCGGTGAGCGTTTTGCCCGTGTTCATGGGCATGGCGGGACGCGTGTATTTGATTGGTTCTGTTCTGATGGGCGCAGCGCTGTTCCGGGTTTCGTTAGGCATGGCGTATCCGAAGTTGGCTGCCTCAGCGGCCGCGTCCAAACCGCCAGCCCGTCGTTTGTTGCGCGCAACAATCATCTATCTGCCGTTGCTGTTTGCGCTCATGATGGCCAACTCGGTATCAAAGAGTCACATTTCCGCCGAGGTGAAACAGCTACGGACGTACCGCGCGATAATTGTTGCAGATCCCCATTACACTCATTCGGCCAATGGACCGGATTTCTGAGCTCTCCAGCGTGTCCTGCTATGCAAAACAGGGGCGACGACGCCTGTTCGTCACCTTCCCGGTTCTAAACAGTTGACCGCAAACCCGCGTAAATTGCAGCTATGGCTCAGAAAAGCTTCAACTTTGAGTTCGAGGACGGGTCACCCAAGTCACCGATCATCTATGACTGTGATGGCGCTGACCACTTGGATACAAGCGTGGAAGCTCAAGTCTCTTTCGTGTGGGCAAATCGGGCAGGGATGCTCGCGTTGGCGAAGCTGCGAATCCAGATCAGCTTGGGTGAATACAAGCAGGGTTTTCACATCCATCTCCGCTCCGATTTCAGCGGTGATGCAGCCCAACCGGACGTATTGACGATTCTGCTAGACGAATCGGCTGACGAGCATCAGAAGGTCCGTTGTTGAAATATTGATAGCGACAGTTGCGGGCAATGCTCCGGCTGCGGTACGGTCGTCAGAATCTTGAAGACTAGGTCGATGAGTCTAATCTGATTTCGACCGCTCGCGCACGAATGGGGCGGGCGCTTTCCCCGGTTCTGACTTCAAATGGCCATGCCGTCTCACCAATAATCTAACCATTGCCGGTGACGCGACCGCTCCCCAGATCGAGAATAGAACTAGGTAGACATATTCCAACGGAAAAACTAGCTGCTCCATCGCGAAGCGAACCAGAAAGCCACCCGAGATGCCGAGGAGAACGTCTGCCACTCTGCCAAACCCTTTACCTCCGGCGATCTTGCCCGAAGCCCACCCAGCCAGCCCTACGACAGCCAACCAAACGAAATCAAGCATAAAGCTTGGACCCGTCCTTTCGCCTGCGCTGAGACCACAGATCGCGCTATGGCGGGCAAGTTTGAGCTAAATCCTCGGGACGGGTCTGCCCAAAATTGCTCACTTTGGCTACCGTTTGAAATATCGCGATAGCGCTCATTGACCTTCGCGGGGAGAAGGTTTTGGGCGTAATCGCCTGTTAACAATAGTTGGGCGCTCTGCTCGTGATGAAAAGAAAAGCCGCCCAGAGCGGCGGGCGGCCAGATTTTGCTTTGACCCGGCGAAACTTATTTCATGCTTTCTCGTTGTGCGGGCGCGGCAGGTTCGACGCAGTTTGTGATTCCGCCTGTTCGGTCGACAAAGCGCGTCATCGGAAATTGCGCCTCGCAGTCTACGTCCAGGCCACTCAGGTTACCCGTTATGCTGGCCGCGAGGAAGGCCGCGAAAGAGCCGTCTTTCACCTTTACACC
>JAYTFO010000085.1:0-9900 GCA_043734305.1 Acidobacteriota bacterium
CAACTCAAGAAACACGTAGCTGAAGCTGCCTACCTGAGCTTTGCGTTGGCCAATTCTCCAGAGCGCGTCGGCCCACGACTAGACCGTGAGCAAATTGACCAGTCTCTCCGCGAAATCCATTTCGATGACGAGATGAAAGCCATGGGAATGTGGGCCGAGTGGGCCAACGGGAAGCGGGGAAGGGAAAAATAGAGCAGGTGTTAGGCGTTAGGTCTTGGGTGTTAGGAAACGCACATCCGCCGTGGTCTTGGCTGTATCCGATAGTTCTGCTGACGGATGCAGAATTTAGTTTTTCCTGAGACCTAACACCTAAGACCCAAGACCTGTCCTGCCTTGTCGTACTATTCTTCCGTGCTCCTTTTCTGGATTCTCTTCAACCTTTTCGTCGTTGCGATGCTCGTGCTCGATCTCGTCGTGCTGAATCGCCGCTCCCGCCGTATCGGTTTTCGCGAGGCACTGATTTGGTCGGGCGTCTGGATCGCCCTGGCGGCGGCCTTCGCTGTTTTTATCCTCCATTGGCAGGGACACGCGACCGCGCTGGAGTTTGTCACCGGGTACGTAATCGAACTCTCGCTCAGCGTGGACAATCTGTTTGTATTCCTGGTCGTGTTCCGCTATTTCAAAGTCGCTGAAAATCAACAACGAAAGGTCCTGTTCTGGGGAATCGTCGGTGCGCTAGTGATGCGCGGTGTGTTCATCCTGGCGGGCGTCTCGTTGATCCGGCGCTTCGAATGGATCACCTACCTGTTTGGAGCGATGCTCGTGTATTCCGGATACAAACTCATGCGCCAGGGTGAAACGGAGATTCATCCCGAGAAGAACCCGGTGCTCCGGATGGTTCGCAAGTTTCTTCCCGTCACGGACGACTATGTGGGAGGAAAATTTTTTGTCCGGCGTCCCGGGCTGTATGCCACGCCTCTGTTCATCGTGCTCCTGGTCATTGAAACGACGGATGTGCTCTTTGCGGTCGATTCGATTCCCGCCGTGCTCGCCATCACGCTCAACGCGTTCATTGTGTATACGTCGAACGTGTTCGCCATCCTCGGGCTGCGCTCGATGTACTTCGCGCTCGCCGGCATGATGGAATTGTTTCATTACCTGCACTACGGTTTGTCGCTCGTGCTGATCTTCGTCGGACTAAAGATGCTAGCGGCGCACTACATCCAGATCTCCACGGTCTGGGCGTTGACGATTGTCCTCGGAGTGTTGGCGTCATCGGTGCTTGCATCCGTGCTGCGTCCGCAAAAACATTGAACCGCCGAGATGGCAGATGTTCGGTCTTAGGTTTTAGGTCTTAGGTCTTGGGTGTTAGGAAAACCAGCTCTGCAACTCTCGGGTACGGGCAACGCCAACGAAGCACGCGCTTTTCCTAACACCGAAGACCTAAGACCCAACACCTGCACTTCCATACGCTATGATGAATGCGCATGATTCGCATCCCCGTACGTACACCCTCGCGACCCTATGACGTGTTGCTCGCCAGCGGCCTGCTCGCGCGCGCCGGAGAGCATCTCGCCGAAATTGTAGGGAAGCGCCGCGTGTTTGTTATCACCGTGCCACCGGTGCGGCGCCGTTGGGGAAAGGTTCTTCTCCAGTCTCTGCGCGACGCCGGCATGCAGCCGGACGTCCTGCAGATGGCCGACGGCGAGCGTTTCAAACGCCTCGCCACGCTCGAAAAATTGGCGGAGAGTCTTATCAAACTGGGAGCCGACCGTAACGCAATCCTGATTGCTCTGGGCGGGGGAGTAACCTGCGACGTCACCGGATTTCTGGCGTCGGTCTACATGCGCGGCCTTGACGTCATCCAGATTCCGACCACCGTGCTGGCGCAGGTCGACGCCGCGATTGGCGGAAAGACCGGCGTCAATCTTCGGTCGGGGAAAAATTTACTGGGAACGTTTCATCAGCCGCGTGCCGTGCTGATCGATCCCAATGTGCTCGCGACTCTTCCGTCGCGTGAATATCGCGCGGGGCTTTATGAATCGCTCAAATGTGGAATCATCGGCAATGCCGGATTGTTTGTTCTCTTCGAAGAACGGCGCAAGGAAATTCTGGATCGCGATCCCCTCGTGATTGAGAAAGTGATTACGGAATCGGTGCGTCTCAAAGCGCGGGTGGTGAGCGCCGATGAGCGCGAAGGCGGATTGCGTCAGGTGCTGAATCTCGGGCATACCATTGGGCACGCGCTCGAGGCTGAGACGCGCTACACGCAGCTTTTGCACGGTGAAGCCGTAGCCTGGGGAATGATCGCTGCGACCCACGTCGCGAAATCCACCGGCAGGCTGGACGGCGCTACGCGGGAGCGCATCATCGCCGCGATTCTGGGCTTCGGCAAGCTTCCGCGCATGAAGGTGCAAACGAAAGGCGTATTGAACCGGCTGCTTTCCGACAAGAAGACGCGGCAGGGAGTCGTCCACTTTGTTTTGCCCACGCAGATTGGCAGAGTCGAAATCACCAGCGACGTGCCTGCTGAGGTGGTCCGGTCGGCGGTGGATGAAATTCGAAAGCTGGCCCAGCGATGAGCAGGAGCCATGAAACAAACACTCGGACCGTCGGCGCCGCTCCCGCCGGCACGCGCGACACCGAGTCCGCCGGCCGGGCTGTCCGGGAAATGTTTACCTCGATCGCGCCGCGCTACGATCTGGTCAATCATGTTCTCTCGCTCAACACCGACCGTTTCTGGTGGTGGCGGGCGGCCCGGACATTTGATTCTATTCTGAAGCGTCCGGACGCACGCGTGCTCGATCTCTGTTGCGGCACGGGAGATATGACGTTCGCGCTGCGGCGGCGCGCTATTTCCAAAAACGTGCAAATCATCGGCGCCGATTTCTCGCACGCGATGTTGCAACGCGCCGCCGTGAAGGGACAAGACACCGACTTACGCTGGATCGAAGCCGACGCGCTTCGCCTGCCGTTTCCCGATGTGCATTTTGATTTGCTGACGGCAGCCTTCGGGTTCCGCAATCTCGCCGACTACGATGCTGGATTGCGTGAGATGGTGCGCGTTCTGCGTCCGGGAGGCCAGTGCGGGATTCTCGATTTTGGCGAACCGCGCGGCTTGCTGGGGAAGTTTTATCGCATCTATTTCAAGCGCGTTCTGCCAGCGGTCGGGACCGTAATTTCCGGCGTGCAGGGCCCGTACAAGTATCTCCCGGCTTCGGTGGAACGCTTTCCGCCACCCGAAGAGATGCTGGATCGCATGCGCCAAGCCGGATTCCGCGAGGCCTCGTGGACGCCGTACACGTTTGGCGTCGCCGGCCTCTATCGCGGCGTGAAATAAGATCACAACCATTTCACCGCAGAGACGCCGAGAACGCCGAGTAGAGACGGGGAAAAACAACCAAAATACCAAGCCCGAATTTCTCGGCGCACTCGGCGTCTCGGCGGTTAACCGCTCTTCTTAAACGAATCCACGAACGCATCGGCAATGGAATACCGGATGACCTGCTCGTAATCCATCTTCAGGAATTTCTTCAGGCGATCGGTGTTCATGATGTATTGGCCGCTCATGTAGGGCACGGCGTCCGGCGGGATGGAAGAAAGTTTTGAACGCCATAAGATCTCGAGCACTTGGCGCATACCCCACTGGCCCGGCACGCGGAGCAACTTTGCTTGTGCCATCTGGATGCACTGCTCGAAAGTCAACGCGTCGCCGCGTCCGGCCACGTTGAGAGTCGTGAGACGTTGCGCTTCGGGTTCGCGTTGCAGAAGCCACGTGATCAGACGCGCCATGTCGTCCACGTGGATGAATTGAATCTTGTTGTCGAGATATTGTTTCCCAAACGGCAGCATGCACGGCAGGCGCTTTCCGCTCTGGCGCATGCGGGCCGCGCGCGCTCCTTTGCCGTTCGGTGTTCCCCGGAACGCTCCCATCAGATAATTTTCCACGCTGGCGCCCGCAAAAATGTGCGGACGCAGAATAAACACGCTACAACCACGTAGCGCGGGAGCGCGCTGCTGCACGACCAGGTCGCTCTCTTTCTTGTGGACGGCATAGGGCAGAGTGTGGGCCGCGAGTGGAGCGTCTTCCGTAACAGCGTCGGGCAGGTCGGAACCGTATGCCGAGACACTGCTGGGAAAAATAAACTGGCGGATGTGGGCGCCGCCATTGCGATTCGCCTCGGTCACCGCTTCGATCACGCGGGCCGTACCCGCAACGTTAATCTGCCACATCTTGTCGATATCCAAAACGCCGGAGCGCTGCGGATCGATGACGAACGCCAGATGTACGACCGCCGCCGGTTGTAATTCGCGAAACAGCAGAAATAATTCGCGGGTGGAGTCTTCCTTCCCCAGGTCGAGCGGTACAAACTGATGGACGGGGAGGGCCGGAGGCGTGACGTCAATGCCCACCACGGTGCAATCCGCGAGCATCGGCGTCAGCCGCTGCCCGAGATTGCCCGAGATTCCCGTCACTACGACGATTGGTTTCGCCGTGTCCATTCAGTCCGGGTCGGCGTCCGGTTCCGGTTCCTTGCCCGGTTCAACGGGCGGCTTGGGCTTGATTCCGAAGTAGGCGTCGTTCAGCTGGGAGGTGCCCTGAAACTCCTGCATCGCATCGCGGAAGCGCTGCGTGGCAATCATATTCTTGATTTCCCCTTTCACCGTGTCGAGGGGCAGCGTCTGCTTGCTCACGAGTTTGTAGACATAGTGGCCGGTGGTATCGGAAATCACTTCCGAAGTTTCACCGGGTTTTAATTCCAGAGCGGCACGGTGGGCTGGGGGCAAGGTCGTGGGCCGCACCTTTTCCATTTTGGTGGTGGGCGGATTTCCCTTCAGGCCCGCGGCCAGGTAGGCTTCTTTTTCCAGCGTGTCGAAGGCTTCGCCTTTGGCGGCACGCGCGCGCAACGCAGCCGCGGTCTTCGCCATGGCATCAATGCCTGCCTGCGCACGGGCCTTTTCTTCCTTCTCTTCCGTGGCCTTATCTTTCTTGACGCCCGGAGCCGCTTTGGGTGGGGTGATCTGTTTTGTGTGCGGGATATACAGACGTTGCAGCGCGGCTTCCTCGTAAGTGCCGATTTTTTCCTGGTAGTACTTCTCCATCTCGGCGTCGGAGACTTTCTGAGATTCCTCCTGCAAGACGCCAGTCAGTTGCTGCGACAGAATTTGCATGCGTGCGAAGCCCATGTTGGCTTCGAACTTGGACTGCTTGTCGAGCCCGCGCTTCTCCGCTTCCTGGCTCATTCCGATCAAGCGGGAGTAGGCCGTGGCCAGTCGCAGCTTGATCGGCGGCGCCATATTGGGTTGGAGGGCTTCCGCAAGTTTTTCGAATTGTTCGCGCGTGATCACCGTCTCGCAGGTCTCGCTTTTCTTCGCCGGATCTTTACACGCTCCCTTCACCGTGATCACGGAGTCGCTGGGGCTGATCTTGGCGTCGGCCGCCTTATCATCGGCGTCGACCTTCGGCGCTGCCGACGGATGGGGCCGAGGGAGTGGGGTCGGAGCGGTCTGTGCGTAAGCAAGGCCTCCGAGCAGGAGACACAGGAGCCACTTGGTGCGCATGAAATGTAGTCCTCCAGAAGGGATTACTGCGAAGAGTCATCCTAGCATGACGCGCTGTGGATCGGCAGTAACCAACCGGTGATGGTAATGGGTCATTGCGCAACCTCAACCACCAAAGGCGCGAAGTATCAAGAAGGCGTTTCCGTTCCAGGGTTCCTTCGTGAACCTTCGTGCCCTTCGTAATTCCCGCACTTCCTCGCCATAGTATGAATCTGGCCCACTACCACCGTGCTCGAGCAGTTGGCGCGATTCGAATCGGAAAGCGATAATGCCTTATGCCCGAAATGCAGGCCGCTTTCAGTTCCGGCTCCATGCGCAAGGAGAAGCGCGGCGTTGCCGGGAACTCGGTTCTTGCGGCTTTTGCGATCACGACGTTGAAAATCGTGGTGGGATTTACCACCGGCTCGCTGGGAATTCTTTCCGAGGCCGCGCACTCCGGGCTCGACCTGATCGCGGCGCTGGTGACGTATTTTTCTGTCCGCGTTTCCGACAAGCCCGCCGATGCCGATCATCAGTATGGGCACGGCAAGGTCGAAAATTTCTCCGCCTTCATCGAGACTGGCCTGCTCCTGCTCACCTGCGTTTGGATCGTCTATGAGGCCGTGAAGCGTCTGTTCTTCCACACCGTGGAGATCGAGCCGACGGCGTGGGCATTCGTCGTGATGTTTCTTTCTATCGCCGTGGATGCCTGGCGTTCGAAGGCCCTGGGCCGCATCGCCGTGAAGTACGACAGTCAGGCGCTGGAGGCGGATGCGTTGCACTTTTCGACCGACATCTGGTCGAGCGCCGTCGTGATCCTCGGTCTTGCACTCGTGCAACTGGGCCGCAGCTACCAGATCACGTGGCTGAGCCGGTCAGACCCGGTCGCCGCTCTATTCGTCGCAGGAGTGGTGATCTCCGTCAGCTGGCGCCTGGCGCGTAGAACGGTGGACGCGTTGATCGATGCGGCCCCGGCGGGAGTCCGCAACCAGATACTGGAGAAGATTCGCAAAGTCGATGGTGTGCTCGAAGTGGACCGCGCCCGTATCCGTCGAGCGGGCAACCGCTACTTCGCCGATGTCTCGGTGGGACTCTCCCGCAACTTCACGTTTCAGCGATCCGAGCAGATCGCGGACGAAGTCACGGCGCGCGTGCACGAAGTCCTGCCCAATGCCGACGTCATGGTGCACTCGGTGCCGCGCGCTCGCCGCTCGGAAAATATCTTCGACCGTATCCGCGCCGTGGCCATGCGTCACAATTTCAACGTCCACGACGTCAGCGTGCAGGATCTGAACGGTAAACTCCACGTGGAGCAGCATCTGGAACTCGACGAACAACTCAGCATGAAGCATGCCCACGACGAAGTGACCCGTCTCGAAAACGAGATGCGCCGGGACGTCCCCGAAATCGCAACTATCCTGACCCACATCGAAAGCGAACCCGCGACCATCGAGCGCGGGGAACAAATCGTGCAGGAACCGCGGCTGGAACAACATCTAAAGCAAATTGTGAAAGAATTCCCGGAAGTAGTTGACGTGCATGAATTTCAATTCAAGAAAATCCGCGATCGCCTGTACGTTTCCTGCCACTGCACCCTGCCCGACGACATGCCCCTATCCCGCGTTCATGACGTGCAGACCGCCCTCGAAATAAGATTCAAGCAGGAAGCCGCCGAATTGTTCCGCGTGCTGATACATCCCGAGCCGATGACGGACAACCGGCGGTAGGGACTATGGGAGAGATGCAACGTATTTCTTGAATTGTCATCCTGAGCGAAGCGAAGGACCAGCTTTCCTCAGCAGCGAAAGAAAGCGGGTCCTTCGCTTCGCTCAGGATGACAATTCGGTAGCGGCCAGAGGAAAACAGCAATGATTGAAGCGAACGTAACTTGGACGGATCACGAGCGATTCGTCGGCCAGGCGACCTCCCACCACGCAATCGTCGTGGACGCAAGCAAAGAAAAAACTGCCAACAGTCCCGTCGAACTGGTGCTGATCGCGCTCTGTGGCTGCACCGCGTCCGACGTGATCGGCATTCTGCGCAAGAAGCGTGAACCTTTCACTGGCCTTGAGGTTAGTGCGAAGGGCGAGCGCGCCACCGACTATCCAACCGTCTATACGGAGATCCACCTCACCTACCGGGTTCGCGGGCAGGTGTCGCAGAAGGCGATGGAAGATGCGGTGCGCCTTTCGCAAGAGAAGTACTGCTCGATTTCCGCGATGCTGGAGAAGACCGCGAAAATCACGCACACGATCGAGTACGCCGAGTGAAAACGGGTGCCCATCCCCTGCGAGGATATCTCTACATCGGAGCCGCGGCTTTGTTTTGGGGAATCGCCGCGACCCTGGGCCGCGCCGCTTTTACCGGACGCGTTCCCGGCCTGAAGCTCGGTGCGATCGATCCGCTGATCCTTTCGCAAAGCCGAACCACGCTTTCATTTTTCGTTCTGCTGCCAATACTTCTGTTGCGCCGAGGGGCGCTTTCGTTGCGTGTGCCGGGGCGGGACGTGGTCCAGTTCCTGTTGCTCGGCGTGCTGGGAGTCGCGGCGTCAAACTACCTCTACTACCTCGCCATTCAGCGGACCAACGTTGCGACCGCGATCATTCTGCAATACACGGCGCCGGTCTGGGTGCTGCTCTACACAGTGTTGCGCGGAGGGCAACGGCCCACGTTGCGCCGCGGCGCCGCCGTAGCCTTGGCGGTTGCAGGATGCGCCTTAGCGGTCGGCTTCGTCGGCTCCGGCGGCCTCAGCCTGGATACAGTAGGCGTGATCGCCGCGCTGCTGGCAGCATTTTCATTCGCGTTCTACAACGTCGGCGGACACAGCGTCCTCGCGCGTTACGATCGCTGGAAAGTGCTGCTCTGGGTGCTGGCGTCGGCCGCGACGTTCTGGATCTTCGTCAATCCGCCCTGGAAGATCGTCGCCGCGCACTACAGCCGCTCGCAGTGGGGATTCATGCTGGTCTTCTCGCTGGTCTCGGTGCTGGGACCGTTCTCCTGCTACTTCGCCGGACTGCAACATCTCGAACCCACGCGCGCCGTGGTCGTCAGTTGTCTGGAGCCGGTATTCAGCATCGTGATCGCCGCGATTGTCCTGGGAGAGTTGTTGCGCCCCCTGCAAACGGTTGGGATTGTCGTCGTGCTGATTGCGATCGTGCTGATCCAGTTGCCGGAGCGGGCAGCGGCGGATGCGGACTTGATTGTCGAACCGATCGAATAAACCGCCCTTGTAGCGCCGGCATCTTGCCGGCTGTCGTGGCGGCGTCTCGCCGCCACATCCCGCTTCGCGGAAGGAGTGAAGTCAAGCGCGTTCCGCCCTCGGAGCGGCGGATGGCAATTGCGCTCAGCCTGTTGAAGAGAATCCTGGCCACGCATGTGGGGGCGGGACGCCGGCGCTACACTCCCACCTTGGCTCGCCGGCCGGAGTCGCAGCCGCTGCAACCAGCTACCAACCACTAACCACTGATTTTCACCCGCCGAAAATATTTCTGCGCCTTCGCTACGTCCCGGCCGATTTGCTCTCGCAATGATTCCACGGAAGGAAATTTAATTTCCTGGCGCAGGCGATCGAGAAAGTGAATCTCAACTTCCGTCTCTGCTTCAACTTCCAAAGGATGAAAATTCAGCAGGTGACTTTCGACCGCGAAAGAATCGGCGCCAAACGTCGGTCGATTTCCAACGTTGGTGACGGAATCAAAGCATTCATCTCCCACGCGAGTGCGAGTAATGTAGACGCCGTCCAGCGGCACCTGCTCTTCGTAGTGCGACAGGTTGATGGTGGGCACGGTGTATTTCGATCCGTAGCCGCGTCCATGGCCGGCGGTCGCCAGAATGCTGAAGGGACGCGCCAGCAGATGCCGCGCCCGGCTCACGCAGCCTTCGCGCAGCAGGCGCCGGATGTGGCTGCTGGAGACTGGTTCGCCGCGCAAGCGCATCTCCGGATAATCGTGAACTTCAAACCCCATCTCCCGTCCCAGTTCGCGGAGAGCGGGAATGTCGCCGGCAGCCTTATGTCCGAAATGGAAGTTGTAGCCTTCGTGGATCTCGCAGGCGCGCAGGCATTTCTTCAGGATCTCGTCGGCGAACTGATGGGGCGTCATTAGCGACAAGTCGCGCGAGAAGGGAAGCAGCAGAACCGCGTCGATTCCAGTCGCCGCCAGCAGCCGCAACTTTTCAGGTGTCGGGGTGAGCAACTTGAAATTCTGGTCGGGACGCAGAATGCGCGTGGGATGCGGCTCGAAAGTAACGACGATCGACTTGGCACGGCGGGCTTTCGCGCGCGCCACAATTTCGCCGAGCACAAAGCGATGGGCGCGATGCACGCCGTCGAAGTTGCCGACGCTCACCAGCGTGGGTCCGAAGTCGTTGGGTACGTCTGCGAGTTTGTGGAAGACTTGCATGGGCGTCGTTAGTCGTTCG
>JAYTFO010000086.1:0-9599 GCA_043734305.1 Acidobacteriota bacterium
AATGTACGTACAGGAATGCGCGGACTGAATCCGGAGGTCGACATTGCGTCGGCAGTGTTGACTCTGGCTGCGGATACCGTTTCGCTGGAACAAATCGCCGCCCAAACCGGGGAAACGCATTGGAGCGGCAGCGTCAGCGCGCCTCGTCATTGTGGCGCGGAGGGCTGCGCGTTTCAGTTTGACATGAGCGCAGACCAGTTATCGGCGAGCGGTTTCGTAGATTGGTTCACGCCCCGTCCGGCGAAGCGTCCGTGGTATCGGGTCCTGTCGGGCGGCGAACCACAGGGAAAGTCCCCGCTGCTGGCGATTCGGGCACGGGGGCGCCTGCGCGTGAATCGACTGAGTCTCAAGAAGGTGGATGCATCCCAGATTGTTGCGCAGGTCGATGTGGACCGCGGCAAGATCGCGCTCACCGGCCTGCGTGGACAAATTTTTCAGGGAACGCATCGCGGAGATTGGACGATTGATGTTTCAGATCTGCCGCCGCATTTTCAGGGAAGCGGAGAATTACAGAACGTGTCACTGGCCCAGGTGAGCGCGGCAATGAAAGACGCATGGGCTACGGGAATCGCCGACGGGAAGTTTGACGCCACTACCTCCGGAGACAACTTTGCGGATCTGCTAACGCACTTGGACGGCGAGTTGCAGTTCGCTCTGCGCAACGGGACACTCACCAACCTCGAACTTCCGGATGCGGCCGTTCCGTTTCCCTTACATCTTTTTACAGGTAACTTAAAAATAAATAGCGGGACCTGGAACTTGAGCGCGGGCAAACTGGAATCGCACGACGGTAGGTATCAAGTCAGTGGAACAGCTGCTCCGGGTAGCGGATTGAATTTGCTTCTGAAGCGCGGCGACGCCCAGTCCTGGAACGTTACGGGAACACTGCTGAAACCGAGTGTGACGCGCGGGGATTAGGTCACAGGCCTTGGGTGTTGGGTGTAAGGTGTTTGGTGCAATGCAAGGAAACCATCCATCGCTTCGAGGAAATCACGCCACACTTCTTGAATTGTCACCTATTCAATTGTCATCCTGAGCGGAGCGAGATGTTCAGGATGACAACCCCAGAATAGTGACGGCTTAGGGCGTGGCTCCCGCCCCTCGCAGTACTTTCCCGGGCAACGCTCCTGTCATCTTTCCGTTCTCAATCACAGGCACGCCATTGACGAGTACGAAATCCATTCCTTGCGAGAGTTGGTTGGGATTGTCAAAGGTGGCGAGGTCACGGATGGTTTCGGGATCGAAGATGACTACGTCGGCCCACATGCCGGCGCGCAACACGCCGCGGTCGATGAAGCGCATGCGCTGCGCCGGCAACGCGGAGAATTTACGGATGGCGTCTTCAAGGGTCAGCTTCTTTTCTTCGCGTACGTATTTTCGCAAGATGCGCGGGAAGGTGCCGTAGGCGCGGGGATGCGGGTGCTCTTCGCCTAGAATTCCGTCGGGCGATGTGCCGGAAGAATCGTTGTCGACGGAAACCCATGGCTGCTGCAGGGCGAGCGCAACATCCGGTTCTGACATGCCGAAAACCGCGCAGGAGGTGAATCCTTTGTCTTCAATCAGTAAGTCGAAGAGTGCGTCCATGGGATCTTTGTTCCAGGATTTCGCCACTTCGGAAAGGCGTTTGCCCTGAAATTGCCGGAGCGACGGATTCTGGACCACGCCGATCATCACATCCTGCGGGCCGGAAATTTCGTCCCATTCATTGTCCCAGTCTTTTCCTGGAGTCTCCAGATCTTTGCGGATGCGGGCGCGGGTGGCGGGGTCGCGCAATCGCTCGATCATCTTTTCGTCGCCGCCGTCATGGGCCCACGGTGGAACAAACGCCGACATGCTGTTGAACCAGGCGGGATAGGCGTAGGTGTTCGCGGAAATGTCCGCGCCCTGGGCGCGCGCCCGATTGATCTTCGCAATCACTTCGGGCATTCGCCCCCAGTTGCTCTTTCCGGCGACTTTGATATGCCAGATTTCGACCGGGATGTGAGCTTCTCTTCCGATACGCAGTGACTCGTCAATCGAGGCGAGAATGTCGTCGCCTTCGCTGCGCATGTGAGTCGCGTAGATGCCGCCGAATTTCGCGGCTTCGCCCGCGAGCGCGATGATTTCCTCGGTCTTCGCATAGGGCGCGGGAGCATATTCGAGCGAAGTCGAGACTCCGACGGCGCCGTCGCGCATCGCGTCGCGCACCAGCGCTTTCATCTTTTCAAGTTGGGCGGGCGTCGGTTGAACATCGGCGTCACCCAGTACCATGCGGCGAACTTGCGTGGCGCCTACGTAGCTGGCGAGGTTAATGCCCATGCCCTGCTTCTCGAGGCGAGCAAAGTATTGACGGAAGGTTCGCCAGTCGGCGTTGACTTTATAGTGCTCATACGCCGGGCGATCGGCGGCAATGACAGCCTCACTTAAGGGTGCGGCGGATCCGCCTTCGCCGGTCACTTCGGTGGTGATTCCCTGAAAGATTTTTGATGGCAAGCGGGGGTCGACAAAAATGGTCGTCTCCGATTGGCCGAGCATGTCAATAAATCCGGGAGCAACGACATTGCCCTGCGCGTCAATGGTGCGTTTGCGCGCGGACTCAGAGAGGTTGCCAATGGCGGCAACTCGACCGGCGCGGATACCGATGTCACCCGAATACCAGGGAGAGCCTGTGCCGTCGACGATGTGGCCTTTGATGATGACGAGATCGAAAGGCTGATCGGCTGCAATAATGAAAGTGGAGAGTGTTAAAAGGGTCAGGAGAGTAAGGCAACGCGTAATAGTCATAAGTGTTCTTCTGGGTCCGCCAAGGCGCTTGTCTGTTCGCCGCTGGCAAGTTGTGGGCCGCGTGGACGACCGATCAGGATACCAGTCAGAAGCCAGAGGCCGAGCGCCAGCCATTCCCAGCGCGAGAAATTTCCCGGAACAAACGGCAGAATTTTCATCAACACCATCGCCAGACCGACTAGCGCGCCCAACGCGGCAATAGCTCTTTCGCGAGCGGGCGGCCGCATGCGCAGATAGGCTGCGCATGCGGCACACCATCCGATGGCGGATGCGAGCGAGCCCACATCGGAGATGGGCACCAGGATGGCGCTGCCCAGAAACATGCACGCCCCGGTTACAGCACCGACCCAAAGGACCGCAGTTGCAGGCGTCTGATTCCGCGGATGAACGTTGCCGAGACGGACATCAACCAGCCCACGCCTTCCCATCGCAAATAGCAAGCGGCTGGCGGCAACGAAGTTTCCGTTGAATACTTTGAACAACGACAGCAGTGCGGCAGCCATGATGATGCTCACGATCCAGCGCGAGCCAACGGCCTGCTCGAAAGCAACCGCCGTCATGAACGGCGTGCCGATCAACTGATGCCAGGGCGCCACGAATCCCACTGCTGCGATCACAATGATATAGAACACGAAGCCAACCACGATCGCCGCCCAAATAGCGCGAGAGAAACCCTGTGAACGAAATGCTGGACTAGCTTCCTCGGCCGCCTTGGTTACGGATTCATAGCCCGTCATGTAGTAGGGCACGATCTGCAACACCAGGAAAACCGAAATAAATGGAGTGTGCGTGAACAGTGGAGGGAAGTTAGCCGGGGAGCCGCGCGTCACGCCGATTCCAACGAAGACGATAAATAGCGCGAGCGTTCCGAAGGTCGTCCAATTCTGGAAAGTCGCACTCAGACGGACGCCACGATAATTCAGCAAGGTGAGCAATGCTGTAAGACCCAGGCCGATCGCCAGATGTGGCAAGTAGACTGGCTTTCCGGCGACGCGGTAGAGTTCGATCGAATCGAGCGCGGGAAAGATGTAGGCCGCGATCCTTCCAACCGCAACCGCTTCCCACGGACAAACGATGAAGTAGGCCAGCATCATCATCCATCCGGTGAAGAAGCTGACGGGCTGCGGAAAAACGCGGGCGGTGTAGGCAACTTCGCCGGACGCGTCGGGCATTGCCATGACGAGTTTGCCGTAGACATATCCGATGGGCAGCAGCAGAAGGCCACCGATCGCGAAGCCGAGAATTCCGCCCAGCGGACCGCCGCGCGTCAGCCAGTCGTCCATGACGACGAGCCAGCCGACGCCGACCATCGTTCCCCATCCGAGGGAGAAGTAGTCGGTGATGCGAAGTTTGCGGGCAAGTTCGGTCATTGGGATAAGGTCAGATCTTTCCTCACGCTAGAACAGGCACAGCATTTCATAAAGAAGATTCGCGGCAAGGAGTGATGTGATCTCGCCGTTGTCGTAGGGCGGAGAGACTTCGACCAGATCGGCGCCCACAAGGTCTTGGCCGATGAGAGAGCGCACCAATTCCAGAATCTGAAAACTGGAGAGGCCTCCGACTTGTGGCGTTCCCGTTCCCGGCGCGAAGGCTGGATCAACTACGTCGATATCAAGTGTGAAATAAATCGGCTTGCCGCGAAGTCGCTTCAGAGCTTTCTTCACCGGAGTGAGTCCACCGCGATGGAATTCTTCGGCAGTGACCACGCTGAACTTGTGCTTGCGGCCGAATGCAAAATCGTCTTGGGAATAGACCTGCCCGCGTAGTCCAACTTGCAGAACGTGACCCGGCAACAGCAGACCTTCCTCGACCGCGCGGCGCACTGGAGTACCGTGGGAATGAGGGCTGCCGAAGTAGCCTCCCCAGGTATCGTTGTGCGCGTCAAACTGAATCAACGCGACCGGGCCAAACTTCTTGTGGATGGACCGCAGAATGGGCAGAAGGATGGAATGGTCTCCGCCGACGCACAGCGGCCGCGCTCCCGCGCTGAGAACATCATTCAACTGAGTGGTGATGCGTCCGAAGGTATCGTCGATCGATAGCGGGTTGATGGAAAGATCGCCGTAGTCCGCGATCCGCCATTTGGAAAATGGATCGACATTCAGGACCGGGTTCCACGGGCGGATCATGCAACTCTGGGCGCGCACATTGCGTGGTCCGAAACGCGGACCCGAGCGGTAAGTGGCACCATTATCGAAGGGAATTCCAATCAGAGCAATATCGAGTTCCTGCGCGCGGGTAATATGCGGCAGGCGCATGAAAGTGGAGAGGCCGGAAAAGCGAGGATAGACGAGGGCGTCAACAGGCGCGGGACGGGGACCAGCCAGTCTCTTGGGCTTCATGGGCGCGAATTATAAAGCATTCGCGCCCATCCAGCCTCAGGCGACTGCGTAGTGCGGCCGCTCTCCCGGTGCTTGCAGGATGCAAAGCGCCTCTTCCAGGGAGGAAATTTCAAACACAGCCGTGAGCCGCGTGGACTCCAGCACCCGCAAAAGAAACGGCGCAGGATTCACGAGCTTCATCTGGACAGCATTGCTTCGCGCCCAGCACCGCAGCAGCAACAGGGCACCCAGACCTCCAGCATCGAGTTGATCGATTTCGGAGAGATCGACTACCAGCACGCGGAGATGATCGAGCGACTCGATCCCGCGACGAAATTCATCGAGGGCCTTCCCTCGCACCAGGCGTCCCGTGCAGCGCACGACGGCAACGCCGTGCTGGGATTCGATTTGATATCGCAGCTCCATAATGTGATTCATACGCAACCGGCGTGGGATAAGTTCCCGATTGATGCTCAAGGGTTGGACGCGCAGACGCACTAAACGTTATCGTGCGGCAAGGCGCGAGCGGTCAGCGGCCTAAGCGGTTTGCAGTCACGCGATTGCGGGTGCGGATAGCGTTTGACGTTAGTGGTGACCGCAGATCATTTTCCTTTACTTGGGACCGCCAGCATTTGTGCCAGGTGGTAGCACGGCCATGTTCTCCGCCTTCCAGCGCATAGCGGCGGTGATGCGGGTGCGACCGCTGGGGTGATCGAAAAAGATCATTTCTTCCATCGGACTGGGGTCGAGTTTGCGATAGTCGCCGAGTTTCAAATCCACCAACGCTTCGCCGTCGGGTTGACGGGCGGCGTTCAATCCGAAAATGTCGGCTTCATATTCCTGCGTGCGGGTCCAGTTGTTGGTCACGGGAGTCAGTACCAGGAAGAAAATAGAAAACAATAAGACGGCAAGGGGCAAGGCGGCAACATCGGTCATCTCGCGCGCGCCCCAACGTTCTCCCCAGCGCGCCAAAGCCCAGTGCATCCCCCAATTCAGGAATGCGAATCCGATGACGAAGAGCAGGCCGAAAAAGAGCAGGTCCTTGTAAACATGGTGGAGGACATAGTGACCCATCTCGTGACCCATGACCGATTGGATTTCTTCCGGCGAGCAGCGTTTGAGCAAATTGTCGTTGAGGACGATACGCTCCGTGCCAAGAAATCCGCTGACGTACGCGCTGACGCGAGTGGACTGTTTGGAAGCATCGACTTCATAGACTTCGGTGGCGGGAATCCCATTCGCCCGCGCCAGGCTGAGGATGGGATCCTTGATCTTCGGATCCTCCAGCTTCTTGAAGGTGTTGAACAATGGCGCGATATAAACGGGCCCAATCAAAGAGGCGATTGCCAGAAGTACGACGCTGGCCACTGCGCCCCATATCCACCAGTTTTCTCCCAGGCGCCGAACGATCCAGTAAAGCACCATCACGGCGATGCCGCCCAGCACTGCGCCCACACCTAAGCCCACCAGCTGATCGCGCATCCACGGGCCAAAAGTTTGAGTGGCCAGTCCGTACTTGTGCTCGCGGATGTAACCTTCGTAAACAGCAAGTGGAAATTGAATCACGGTCGTGATCAGCAAAAACATCATGAAGTAAATCAAATCTCGAATGCCCCGCCAGGACGAAACACGGCCAGCCCAATCGCGCATGCGAGCGGAAAGACGCGATTGCAACAAGAAGATGGCGACTGCGGAGCCGAGAAGAAAATCCCACAACTGCAACCAGTAGCCGCCTTCGAAGTAGGCGTCAGAGCGGGCTTTCTTGTCGGGAGGGACGGTGGCGAGATAGCTGTCGGTAGCGGCTTTTACGTCGAAGGCAGGGCCGCTGACAGCCGCGGGAGCAGTGGTGGCGGCGCGCGCAGGCTGCGGGTCGGCCCATACGGATGCAGTCAGAATCGACGTCAGAAAAATCAACAGCCCTAATTTTCGCAGCGGCATGATCGGTCTCGGCCTGGAAGAAATAGACGACAGCGCGGATTGTACGAGAGCGTAAGGGGAAATCAAAGCTGTGGCTGGTGTAGCGCCGGCATCTTGCCGGCTGTCGCGACGGGCGTCCCGCCGTCGCATGCGAGGGCAAGAGACTCTCGGCTCTGGGTACACATTAGTGGCTGCACGTCTTGCCACGCGGGGATTTCGATGCCGGAAGTGGCGGCGGGACGCCGCCACGACAGCCGCCGAGCCCGCCCTGAGCTTGTCGAAGGGGCGGCGCTACAGCCCAGCTTCAATGCGCGACCTTGGATCGAGCACGTCGCGGAGGGCGTCGCCGATGAAGTTGAAGGCGAGGACGGCCAGCATCACCGTGAACACCGGAAACAATACCAGGTGCGGCGTGTCGAACAGATGAGAGCGAGCGTCGTTGAGCATCGATCCCCAACTGGCGGTCGGAGGAGGAACACCGAGGCCGAGAAAACTCATGGTTGCCTCGGCGAGAATCGCGCCGGCCATGCCGATAGCCGCCTGCACAATCACCGGCTGAATAATATTCGGAAGAATATGCCGAACAACAATCCGCAAGTCGCTGGCACCCAGAGCTCGCGCGGCCTCAACAAATTCTCGCTCACGCACAGCCAGCACTTGCGCGCGAACCAGGCGCGCGTATCCGACCCATCCTCCGATGGATAGCGCGAGGACCAGGTTGAGGATTCCTGGCCCTCGAAAGGCAACAAAGGCAATCGCGATCAGAATGCCGGGAAACGAGAGGAACGCATTCATGAGCACGATGTTGACGAAGCGGTCGATGCGTCCGCCGTAGTATCCGGCAAGACTGCCGATGATGAGTCCGAGAAACAGCGAACACGCAACCACGCTGCTTCCGACAAACATCGAAATGCGCGCGCCCCAGATCAGGCGAGAGAGAATGTCGCGTCCAAGTTCGTCGGTGCCCGCGAGATGCTGCGATGAGGGCGTCTGCAAACGGTTGGGGAGATCGATGTGGGCGGGATCCTGCGGGGCGATCCAGGGCGCGAACAAGGCGCAGATGAGGAAGAGCGTGACTAATACGACTCCAAGCGTCGCAAGCGGGTTGTGGCGGGCGAGGCGCGGGAGCGAGATGGCGAGGGTGGACATGGCCTGTTACCTACCGAGGCCCGCGAAAGAGAGTTTCCCGGCGTTCTTCTTCATCAAAATCTTGAGTCGCTTCGGTCCAATCAGTTCCTTCAGCGCTATATGAACCGCTTCGGTTTGTGACTTTGCGCCGAGAAGCTTCGCTGCTTCGTCGGCTAGGTGCTTGTCGACACGGATTGACTTCATGTTCACGGGCATAGTGAGCTACCTGATGGTATATCGGCTGTCGGATTTTATACGTTTAGGTGTACCTTTTGTAGTACATTAAGGCCAAGGCTTGAAAATGATTCGGGAGAGACCGCCCCGGAAGGTCGAACTCGTATTCTTTTGCAATAACGCTGGTAGTGAGCCCGTTCGCGACTGGTTGAAAGAACTGGACGAAGCTGAGCGGCATGCAATTGGAAAAGACCTGTTGCGGGCACAATGGCGCTGGCCAGTGGGCATGCCGCTGTGCCGTCCGATGGGAAAAGGCCTGTTCGAAGTTCGCACCGATCTGCCCGGCAACCGCACGGCACGGGTGTCGATTTGTTTTGATGGGGGCTGCCTGGTGGCGCTGCACGGCTTCATCAAGAAAACGCGAGCCACACCAACGGATGACTTAAAGCTGGCACGCAAGCGCCAGAAGGAGTTGGAAAAATGAGCAAGAAACACATGGGATCGAGCATTGACGATTTCTTAAAGAAAGAAAATGTCTTCGCAGAAGCACAGGCACAAGCCATCAAGGAGGTCGTGGCCTGGCAGCTCGCGAAGGCCATGAAGAAGAAGAGGATTTCCAAGGCGCGGATGGCCGTCTTGTTGAAAACGAGCCGCTCGCAGGTGGATCGAATACTCGATCCGAAACGCGATATCACGCTGGGGAGTTTGCAGAGGGCAGCGGCGTTGGTTGGGCAGAGGGTGATGATTGAGTTGGTGTGAACGGGTGTGGCAGCTACGGACTACCGGGAAAGGACACTATGAAACGCAAGGCGAGCACATCCCACGATGCGGCCATCGTTTGCGAACTGCGCGCTAGTCCGGAGTTTGCCGCCGAGTATCTCCGCGCGACATTGGAGGAGGGCGACGAGCCGAGCGTGCTCCTGATTGCCCTGCGCCGCATTGCGGAAGCGCGCGGTGGCATTGCCAAGGTTGCCAAAGCCGCCGGTGTTGAACGCGAGAGCCTCTACCGCGCCTTATCCGTTCGCGGGAATCCTCGACTTTCCACGCTGGTGGCCGTGACCAGAGCCGTGGGATTGAAGCTTACGGTGGAAGCCGCGCAATAGCGGAGTTGGTGTTTGCTCGACAAGGTACGCCGAGGGTTGGAGAATGCCCGCGCGAACGGGACACTCTCGCGGGAAGAAGTCGAGGCTCGCTTCAGCATATGGCTCACTATTTGTTGATTCCTCCCAATTTACCTCCCAAGCGGATTTTGGCCCAGGCTCGGCTTCATTGTCTGATCCTCGGATTCACCGCCGA
>JAYTFO010000087.1:0-3387 GCA_043734305.1 Acidobacteriota bacterium
CCAACCGTGGGAACGGGCGACGGCCTGGATTTCTTTAAGCGTCTCCGACAGCGTCACATACAAAACCCGTTCGCCCCGGGCTCGACCTTCCATCAGAAACTGAAGGGACAGAGTGGTCTTGCCCGATCCTGCATTCCCAGAGATCAGGTACAAGAATCCTGTCGGCAGCCCCCCTTTTAGAATCTCGTCGAGGCCGGAAATCCCCGTCGACGCGGCGGGGACGAGCAAGGGCGGGTTCGCGTCTGAGGATTTTGATTCAGCTGGGCTCATGGTTGCACCTCATGGCGGGCGCATACCATGCGCAGAAGGCATGGGTAGATGTCCGCAAACGTCGTTCGTAGTTTAGTTTACAGCGCGTTCGGAAAGGGGAAGTCAGCGACTCCGTCCTGTGGGTATCAGCGCAGTCTTACTTTCTTTGTAATTTTTACCCGAGTTCAGGGGCTCTACTCCTTCTGAAGCAACTAAGCTCTTTTGCGCGCCCACCCTGCTTCGGCGTTCCGGTCCGTGTGCCCGCGTTTGGGCGAGGGCGGTCTTTGATTTGCTAAACTCAGTGCACACTTGCTGGGAGATACGCATGCGCTCGAACCGATCTGTTCCTCCATGCCCGGTGATTCCCGTGCTCCAATACCCTGATCCGGGCGTAGCAGCGGAATGGCTCACCAAGGCTTTTGGTTTTACGGTGCGGTTGCGCATTGCCAATCACAGAATTCAAATGCGCGCCGGAGAGGGCTGCTTGACGATCGGGGGGGGCACCGTCGTCCCAAACCATTCAATACTCGTGCAGGTACGTATTGAGGACGCCCGGAGGCACTGCGAAAGATCGCGACAGGCGGGCGCCAAGATCCTGACGCTCCCTACCGATTACATGTTTGGTGAACGTCAATACGATGCGGAGGACTTCTACGGCCATAAGTGGAACTTCACCGAGACGATCGCGGACGTAGATCCTGAGAGCTGGGGCGGCGCCTCGGTCAAGGTCTGAACGGCCCGCTAGGTCTCCCACGCTAAGTCGTGCGAGGACGATTGCCTCATGCGTGATGAAGTTAAGGTGCAGACCCCGAGAGGTCAGCCCAGTCGGGCGAGGCCAGAATCTACATTGTCTGGGTGGCTGTCCTTATAAATCAAGTAGATTTGTCTCTTAACTCGCTGATCTATATACCAAACGTGGCACACGACCCGCCCCCCAGATTGCGGGCCGGGCTAGCCCGGGCGGCGCAGATCGGCCTCTGCGCTCGCCAGACCTCCACGCAGCACATAGGCGTCGAACCCGCGCTCAAGCAGAATGAACGCGCCGGCAGCACTGCGTCGCCCGGTGTCGCAATACAAAACGTAGGGGGTGTCACGATCCAATGTGGCGAGCTTGAGGCGCAAGAAATACAGAGGGATATTCATCGCTCCCTCGACCGCGAGGTTCTGGTACTCGGAGGGCAGGCGCACGTCCAGCCAGCGCCCGCCGCGCTGGATAAGCTCGCGCGCCGCCGCATAATCGACCCACTGCTGGAGCGGTTCGTTCATCAGTTCGCGGAAATCTTCCTTACTCAGGCGCATTAGCACGCCGTCGGTGAGCATGGTCACCGTGGCGTTGCGTTTGCCCTCGGAGATGAGCGCCTCTTCGCCAAAGGTTTCGCCGATCGTAAGCTCAGCGAGCCGGATGCCTTCGCGATTGAGCGGCGTCTCGCGCGTGACCGCGCATTTGCCGCTGACGATCGCGTAAAAAAAATCGCCCTCCGTCCCCTGGCGGATGATTACCTCGCCGCTCCGGCAGGCGACGCGGTGCATGCGCATAAAGATCGCCTGGATGTTGGCTGGTGGGATGCGGTGGAACGCCTTGGTCTGAAGCAGCGTGGTCATCCAGTCATCGCTGCCGGCATTGCCAAAATGCGCCTGTAGTTCTCCAACCTCATAGGTCCCGGTCTGATCCCAGGTGATCATCATGTCGAGCAGGTCGGCATCGACCGCCAGAAATTCGATCGCATCAACCGCACGCGCGCTGACACGCCGTGGAAGTTTCGGGGAGAGGGGGGTGCGCGCCTCGGCGGTGCCCCCGCGGATCATTGCCACGGTGCGCTCGCCTTCGCGCAGCTCCAGCAGTCCGGCGATCAGCCAGTAACATTGACGGCCGGTATCTCCCTCCTTGAAAAGGGTACGATTGGCAGCCAGTTCCGTAATCGACACTTTGCGGGCCAGCGCCGCAAGGTTGTCCTTCTTCATACCGTCGAGTGGCGAGAGCTTGCGCAGCATGGCCACGTCGGCGGGTCGGCCTTCGGTCATTCGCTTATCCTAGCAACTGGCGACTCGTCCGATTTTAGCACAGTGATTCCCGCCCCCTATGAGATGCAGTCAGCCCAGAGTGGCCCAGAGCTCATCCGGATGGAAGCGCTTGCCGTATCGCTGCTCGAGTTCATTGAGCCTCGCGATCACCACGGGCACTCCGCGCGTTCTCGCATAGTGAAGCGGACCGCCGCGAAAGGGCGCGAAACCCGTGCCGAAGACCACGCCGGCATCCAGCAGGTCAGCATCCTCGACCACATGCTCGCGCAAGCACGCTGCACTCTCATTGAGCAGCGCGAGAATTAGCCGATCAGCAAGGTCAGCCGGCACGGTTCCTTCGGTGCTCGGGCGCACGGCCTTGCCATCTTTCCAGGTGTAGAAGCCTTGCCCGCTCTTGCGTCCGAGCTTGCGTGCTGCCACCAGTTCGCGCAGATGCTGTGCGTAAGGGGGCATGTCGCGTTGCAACTCGCGTGTGATGATGTCTCCGACGTGCACCACCACATCCAGCCCCACGACGTCGCAAAGTTCGATAGGTCCCATCGGCATTCCGAATTCCACCGCTGCCTGGTCGATCAGCGCCAGTGGCACGCCTTCGCCCGCGGCATAGAGCGCTTCGTGCAGATAGGGAAACAACACACGGTTGACGAGAAATCCCGGCCCGCTGCGGCACGGAAGAGGAAGTTTGTCGAGCCGACGCGCGAAGGCCATCGCTGCCGCGAGCGGTTCGCGTCGGGTCAGCTCGGAGTGGATCACTTCGACGAGCGGCATTTGTGGCACGGGGTTAAAAAAATGCAGACCTACGAGACGACCAGGGTCGACCAGCTGCGCGGCCAGCTGTTCCAGCGTGATACTCGAGGTATTGCTCGCCAACACCGCGCTGGCCGGCAAACGCGGCTCCGCCTGCGCGTACAGCGCGCGTTTGGCGTCAAGATCCTCGAAAATGGCCTCGATCATCACATCAGCGGTGGCGACTCCCTCGCCTGCGATGTCGGCGCGCAAGCGCGATTGCGCCGCACCTCGCTCGGCGGGGTCGTGGATGCGTTTTGCAAACAGCGCCGTGGCCCGCTTCAGTGCGGGCTCGACAAACTTCAGTTCGCGGTCCTGGAGCGTGACCTC
>JAYTFO010000088.1:0-4803 GCA_043734305.1 Acidobacteriota bacterium
ACCTGAAACATGCTGTTGCCTTCGGAGAAATCGGCCGACTCCGTTGCTATCGGATACCACGCGACGTATCCCGCGCCGCGCACTGCGGTGAACGAAGGACTGATCTGGTCCCAACTGGTGTGCGCGGCGATGTCTTCGGGGACTCCGATCTGCGTCAGACGCGTCGCATCCTGCACGATCGTTCCCTCGTAGCCGATTTCAATTTCGACTGAATCCTTAGGCTTGATCTCTGCGGGCAATGTGACAACGGCCTCGGACAAGGCGCCGGTGTGGTCAATATCGGAAACATACTCCTGCGAGACGAACTGTACGGTTTTTCCATCTACCTTAATCGAACGCCAGGATAGCGAAGAAGAGATCTGAAGAACGGCGATCCTCTGCGGCTGGGCAGAATCGTTGCGAAGAGTGATCTTGCCGCGCCCGCCCAGTCGATGTTGCTCGGGCTCAAGACGAATTTCGAGATCGTATTTAGTGAACGTGAACGCTTCGCGGTCGATCGCCGCAGCGGAACAAACCAGACCACCAAGAACGCACAGCACACCCAGGAACTTCATGATTACTTCGATGCGGGCTTCGACGCAACGGGCCGCCTCTGCCGCACCACCTCGAACAGCACAATGCCGGCAGCCACCGACACATTCAGCGACGGCACGTGTCCCAGCATCGGGATTGAGACCAGCATATCGCAGTGTCTTCGTACCAATTCGTGCAGCCCCTTGCCTTCGGCGCCGAGCACGACTGCGCAATGCATTTTGTAGTCGATCGCGTCGTAGGTTTGCGGACCACGTTCGTCCAGGCCCACGATCCAGAAATTATTTGACTTCAACTCTTCGAGCGCGCGGGAAATGTTCGTAACCTTGGCGATGGGAAGATGCTCGCTCGCCCCGGCGGAAACTTTCGCCACCACGCCGGTTACGCCCGCTGCGCGCCGGTCCGGGACGACAACGCCATCCGCGCCAGCCGCGTCGGCAGTGCGCAGGATCGCTCCCAGGTTGTGCGGATCTTCCACGCCATCCAGAACGACAATCAGCGAGTGTTCGGCGCGGCGCGCGGCCAGCAGATCATCAAGATCGTTGTATTGCTTGGCCGACGTGACCGCCACTAGGCCCTGATGCGCCGCGTGGCCGGCCAATTCGTCGAGTTCCACGCGCGACAGAAAGCGGACCTGCACTCCAATCTTGCGGCACTCGTCGATCACGCGTTTCAGGCGGATGTCCTTGCGCTCGGTGGCGACGCCCACCCATTGAAATTCGCGGCCGCGGGCCTTCAGCGCCTCAACGACCGTATTGACTCCGTAGAGAATATTCATGGCGAACTTCTAGTTTACCCTTTGCCGGCGGGACGCCGGCGCTACGCGTGAATGCTAGACTAAAAACTCGAGGATGCATCACTTGCCCAGCGTTTACATCGTCTCTGCCGTGCGAACGCCGATTGGAAA
The DNA here is from genome assembly GCA_043734305.1 of Acidobacteriota bacterium. Taxonomy (GTDB): domain Bacteria; phylum Acidobacteriota; class Terriglobia; order Terriglobales; family Acidobacteriaceae; genus Acidiflorens. The sequence goes on from JAYTFO010000088.1 coordinate 1,439, forward strand.
ATTTGGCGGCGCGCTGGCCTCACAAACCGCCGCCGACATGGGCGTCGTCGCTGCGAAAGCGGCGATGGAGCGTGCGGGCATTCAGCCGCAGCAGGTGGAAGAAACAATCTTCGGCAATGCGCGGCAGGCGGGCGGCGGGCCGAATCCGGCGCGGCAGATTTCGATCCGCAGCGGCGTTCCACAGGAAGTTCCGGCTTACACGGTGAACAAGGCGTGCGCTTCGGGAATCAAAAGTATTGCGCTCGGCTTTCAGGAAATTGCGACCGGCAATCTGGACTGCGTTCTGGCGGGCGGCACCGAGTCTATGTCGCGTCTGCCTTTTTATCTTGAGGGCGCGCGCTGGGGATACCGCCTGGGCCATCAGGAAATTGTCGACGGCATGTATCGTGACGGATTTTTCTGCCCGCTGGCAAAAATACTCATGGGCGAAACGGCGGAGCTGCTGGCGGAGCAATACAAGATTTCCCGCGAAGAGCAGGATCAGTTCGCCTTGATTTCACAGCAACGCGCATCCGCGGCCCAATCGAACGGACGCTTCGACGCCGAAATTGCTCCCGTTACCATCCAAGGCAAAAAGACCGCCACCGTTTTCTCGCGAGACGAACATCTGTTTCTCGAAGCGACTCTGGAAAAGATGGCCAAGCTTGCGCCGGTATTCTCAAAGACTGGCACGATTTCGGCGGGCAATTCCTCGGGGATTACCGACGGTGCAGCAGCGGTCGTGCTCGCAAGCGAAAACTTCGTCAGGCAAAATAATCTGAAGCCGCTGGCGCGGATCATGGCTGTGACTTCCGCAGGAGTCGATCCCCGCATCATGGGGATTGGCCCGGTCCCGGCGATTCGAAAAATGGAAGCGAAACACGGCTTGAAGCTCGCCGACTTCGATCTTGTAGAACTCAACGAAGCCTTTGCCGCCCAGGTGCTGGCCTGCGATCGCGAACTGCATTTCGATCGCGAGAAGCTCAACGTCAATGGAGGAGCAATTGCGCTCGGCCATCCCATCGGATGCACGGGCGCGCGCATCACGGTCACGCTGCTCCATGAAATGCTGAAACGGAAGTCTAAACGCGGACTCGCCACTTTGTGTGTAAGCGGCGGCATGGGGATGGCCCTGGCAATCGAAAATGCCGCCTGACACTATTCGAGTCCAACCTGAATTTCGGCTGGCAACTCCTGCCGACGCCGACCTTCTGCTCGACTTCCTGCGCGACTAATACGCGTTCGACGGTCATCACTACGACCGAGAAGCCGCGCGCACCGCGCTGCTCGGACCACTTACACCGCTTTGTAAGTCGAGTTCCAAATCGGGAAATCAACTTACTTTCTGCGCATTGACCCGGCTTGCATGACGGACTAACATTCACTACCGCGGATCCATTCGCCGAGCCCATGGCCGACTGACAAGCCTCGCCGCTTGTTGAAGTTGGTATCGTGCCCTACGTGCGCTGAATGTCGTTCCGCTCAGGTGGTTTTCCATGCGAGGTTCGGTTGCGAAGATAGATTCACGGAAAAGCGCGGCTCATCCGATCCGCGGCAACCGTCCTGCACCTTTTCCCATCGTCGGTATCGGCGCGTCCGCGGGCGGGCTGGAGGCTTTCTCCGAACTGCTGCGCCAGCTCCCCATCAAAACCGGAATGGCGTTTGTACTTGTGCAACATCTGGATCCCAAACACTCCAGCGAACTCAGGGAAATCCTGGCCCGGACAACCAAGATTCCGGTGGCCGAAGTCACCGATGGCATGGTGGTACGGCCCGATCATATCTATGTGATCCCGCCCGATACCGTGATGTCGATCAAAGATGGAATTCTGCGGCTGGGCGCGCGCGTGCTGATTCGCGGACAACATTTGCCGATCGACCACTTTCTGCGCTCGCTGGCCGAAGACAGCGCGGACCGCGCCATCAGTGTGATTCTGTCCGGAACGGCGTCGGATGGAACCGAGGGAAGTCGCGCCATCAAGGCGGCGGGAGGAATCACCTTCGCTCAAGATGAACAATCCGCGAAGTACGCGGGCATGCCGCAGAGCGCGGCCAATACCGGTTGCGTGGACTTCGTGCTGCCGCCTTCCGCCATCGCGCACGAGTTAGCACGGGTCGGACAGCATCCGTATCTTGCTCCCGCCGCAAACGAGAAGGCGGAACTGACGATTGCCTCCGGCAATCAAATGGAAACATTGCTGTCGTTGTTGCGCGTGGCCTCGGGCGTCGACTTTACGCACTACAAGCACACCACCCTGCAACGGCGAATCAAGCGCCGCATGGTCTTGCACAAGGTCGAGAAGGTAGCGGACTACGTCCGCTTCATCAAAAACAAACCGGACGAACTCGACGAGTTATACAAAGATATCCTGATCCACGTAACCAGCTTCTTCCGCGACCCCGACGCCTTCGAGGCGCTGCGCAAACAGGTGTTCCCGCATTTGTTTCAGGACAACAAGGCTGGCACGATCCGCGCCTGGGTTCCCGGATGTTCAACCGGCGAAGAAGTCTATTCCCTCGCCATGTCGATGCTGGAATACATCTGGCTGGAGACGCAGAAAACCGCCCGGCCCGCTCTGGGAAGCACCCCTTTTCAAATTTTTGCCACCGATATCAGCGAAGGTTCGCTCGACCGGGCCCGGGCCGGGATTTATTCGGAAACGGCAGTCGCTGAGATCTCCCCGGAGCGCCTGCGGCGTTTTTTCGTCAAGCTCGACGGTGGATATCAGATCAGTAAATCGGTGCGGGAAATGTGTATCTTCGCTCGCCAGAACGTCGCAAAAGATCCGCCCTTTTCCAATCTGGATCTCATCAGCTGTCGCAATCTGCTGATCTACCTGGGACCGGTTCTGCAAAAGCGTGTCATCCCCACTCTGCATTACGCTCTCAAGCCCGATCGCTATCTGATGCTCGGCGGAGCCGAAAGCTTGGGGACGTTTACCGAGTACTTCGCCCCCCTCGACAAGAAGAGCCGGATCTTCCAGAAGAAAAGATCCGTCAGCCGGCTAGCCACTTACTTCCACGGCGTGGAGTACAGCATTCGCCGGCCGGAAGACAGCAAGGCGGTCCGGGAGCAGGAGAGTGTCCCCACTGTCGAAAAAGCTGCCGACCGGGTGCTGTTCAACCGCTTCGTTCCCGCCAGCATTGTGATCAACGAAGAGATGGAGATTGTGCACTTTCGAGGCAAGACCGGACCTTATCTGGAGCCGCCTTCCGGGCACCCAACTTTCAGCCTGGTCAAGATGGCCCGGGAAGGACTGTTAGTGGACTTGCGCGCCGCGCTCACCAAGGTCCGCAAGGAAGGGGCGCCTGCCCGAAAGGAAGGCGTCGTCATCCAATCCAACGGAGGCACAAGGATAGTAAACCTGGAGATCACTCCCATTCGC
>JAYTFO010000089.1:0-10901 GCA_043734305.1 Acidobacteriota bacterium
TCAGAGAGCTACGGGCCGGGGGTCTTCTTACCTTTATATTTGTAACACTTTGGGGCGGCGGGTGCGTGAATCGCGGAGTGGGCGTCTGATCCAAGCGAGAATCTTAACCACAGGGGTCACAGAGGTCACGGGGGAAGGCCGGCGGGGCACCGGCGCTACATTCTTGGGCGGTCTTTATAATTAGAAGTTGCATCCGGAGGCGAGGGACTTTGAAAGTATTGTTGCTGGAAAATATCAGCGGGGTGGCGGTTACGCAGTTTCAGGAAGCGGGATTTGAAGTTGAGGCTCTGAAGGGCGCGCTCGAAGAAAAAGAATTGATTGAGAAGGTGCGCGGGGCTTCGATTTTGGGCGCGCGCTCGAAGACGAGGATCTCAGCGGCGGTGCTGGACGCTGCGCCGGAACTGGTTGCGGTGGGGGCGTTCTGCATCGGCGTGGACAAGATTGATCGCACGGCGGCGAGCGAGCGGGGGATTGGTGTGTTTAACGATCCGCATTCGAATAGCCGGTCAGTTGCGGAGTTGACGCTGGGAGAGATCATCCTGCTGCTGCGGCGAGCGTTTGAGGCGAGCAGCCAGATGCATCGCGGAGAGTGGAACAAGTCGTCGGCGGGATCGCATGAGGTGCGCGGGCTGACGCTGGGGATCGTGGGTTACGGGAAAATCGGGTCGCAGGTTTCGGACCTGGCGGAAGCGATGGGCATGCGGGTTGTGTTTCACGATATCTCGCATGTGCTGGCTCGGGGCAATGCGCGGGCGGTGAGCTTTAAGGAGTTGCTGGAGACGTCGGATGTGATCACGCTGCATATCGATGGGAAGGCGCAGAACCGCGATTTTTTTGGCGACGAAGAATTTCAGCAGATGAAAGACGGAGCGTGCTTCATCAACCTGAGTCGCGGGTTTGTGGTGGATCATGCGGCGCTGGCGAAACATCTGCGGAGCGGAAAGCTGGCGGGGGCGGCGGTGGATGTGTTTCCGCAGGAGCCGGAGACGGGCGGGGCGTTTACGAGTCCGCTGCAAGGGTTGGGGAACGTGATTCTGACGCCGCACATCGCGGGGAGTACAGAAGAGGCGCAGCAAAATATCGGGCAGTTTGTTTCGGTGCGAATGTTGGAATATCTGCGGACGGGCAATTCGCTGCTGAGCGTGAATCTGCCGCATTGTCATCTGGAGTATGAGCCGGGATCGCATCGGCTGATGCATATCCATCACAACGTGCCGGGAATATTGCGGGCAATCAACGACATCCTGGCCGATCAGGTGATCAACATCGAACGGCAGGTGCTGGATACGCGGGGGAATTTGGGATACGCGATCTATGACATCAATCGTCCATGCGACGCGGAGTTGATGCGGCAGCTGCGGGCGGTGCCGAATACGATTCGGGTGCGAACGGCGGGCGAGTGCAAAGGCTGAGGTCAGAGGTTAGAGGTCAGATTGCAGAGGTGGCAGCGCGGCGGAGGCGGTCGTTGACGGCTTCCCAGTCGGGGATGTCGGGAGGGGCGTCGACTGCGATCCAGGTGAAGTTGGCTCCATCGGCCTGATGCAGAACGTCGTAGAGTGCGGCGGCGTAGTCCACAGCAGCGACAGGCATCTGGATAATCTCGATGTCTTCCCGTGACGGCGGATGCTCATGCTGCAAATAAATTCCATTTCCGTGGTTGGGCACCTCTCCTCTTCTTACTAACAACAATGTTGTACGCGGGCTGTAGTGGCGGGGGTGCATCCCGGGTGATGGGTGCGCACCGCCGGTGACTTCGGCTGCGGTGGCAACTGGTCCAACTAGGGCATCGAGGTCCGCGCGGGATATTCCGCCGGGACGCAGCAGGACGGGTTGCGGTCCGGCGAGGGAGAGCACGGTCGACTCGATGCCGACTTGGCAGGGGCCGCCGTCGAGGATGAGATCGACGTCGTCGCCGAGGCTGTGGCGGACGTGGCCGGCAGTGGTTGGAGAAAGTTGCGTAAAACGGTTGGCGCTGGGGGCGGCGAGGGGGACACCGGCGGCGCGAATCAGCGCCAGCGCGATGGGGTGCGCGGGCATGCGCAGGCCTACGGTGGGAAGGCCGGCGGTGACGATGGAGGGGATCGCTGGTTTCTTGTCGAGGACTAGCGTGAGTGGGCCGGGCCAGAAGCGGGTCGCGAGGCGATCGGCGGTGTCGGGCCAGGTTGTCACTAGCGACTTTGCCATTTCGATCGAAGCTACATGCACGATCAGCGGACTGGTTGCAGGCCGGCCTTTCACGGAGTAGATGCGGGCAACGGCTTCGGGATCGAGGGCGTTCGCGCCGAGGCCGTAGACGGTTTCGGTGGGGAAGGCGACCAGGCGTCCGGCGCGGAGGAGGTGGGCGGCGCGGGCGATCTCGGGGTCGGGGGGCATGGTGTCTATTGTCGCAGGCGCTGGCAGAAGTAAGAACACCCACCACGGAGCACGGAGGCACGGAGAAATGCGAGGGATCGATCTCTTCGCGAACGATTAAATTCAACCACAGGGGACACAGAGGACACAGGGGAAAGCGACTCAAGAATTCCCCTGCGGCCTCTGTGTCCCCTGTGGTGAATTTTCAGGCTGCTTTGGTTTTGCGGCGTTCGCGGAAGCTTTCGATCAGTAAATAGAGTACGGGGATGAAGAACAAATTCAGGATGGTGCTCATGATCATGCCGCCGAAGACGGTTGTGCCGACGGAGTGGCGTCCGTTTTCGCCGGCGCCGCTGGCGGTCACAAGAGGCACGACACCGAGAATGAAGGCGAAGGACGTCATGAGAATGGGGCGCAGGCGAATGCGCGCGGCTTCCACGGCGGAGTCGACGATGGTCATGCCGCGCTTGCGAAGTTGTTCCGCGAATTCGACGATCAGGATGGCGTTCTTCGAGGAAAGGCCGACGAGCATCACCAGTCCGACCTGGCAATAGACATCGTTCTGTTGTCCGCGCAGCCATTGGGCAGAGAGCGCGCCCAGCAGTGCCATCGGGACCGCCAGCAGGATGATGAATGGGAGCACGAAGCTTTCGTACTGCGCCGAGAGCGTGAGATAGACGACCACTACGCCTAAGCCGAAGAGGATCAGCGTGGTGCTGCCGGACTGCAGTTCTTCAAGGGAGATCCCAGACCATTCATAGCTGAAGCCCTGGGGCAAAACTTTCGCGGACAGTTGCTGCATCGCGTCAATGGCCTGGCCGGAACTGAAACCGGGGGCGGCTACGCCGGTGATCTCAGTTGAGCGGAACAGGTTGTAGTGGCTGATGACCTGGGGAGCGGCGGTCTGGCCGATGGCCAGCAGATTATCGAGCGGGATCATGGCGCCGGCGTCAGAGCGGACGTAATACTGGTTGATGTCCTGCGGACGGGCGCGAAACTGTTTGTCGGCCTGTACGTACACGCGATAGGAGCGGTTGTTGAAATCGAAATCGTTGATGTAGGCGGATCCCATGTAGACGCTTAATGTGTCCGTGATCTGGCTGAGTGGGACGTGCAAGCTCTTGGCTTTCTCGCGGTCGATGGTCACAACAAACTGCGGATCCCCGGCGGTGTAGGTGGAGAAGAGACTGACGAGGTCCTTCTCTTTGCGCGACCTTCCTTCGCGCATAAGGTCTTGCGTAACTTTGTCCAATTCCTGCAAGGTGTGACTGCCTTGATCCTGGACTTCGAATTGGAAGCCTCCGAAAGCGCCCAGACCGGACACAGCAGGCGGTTCAACGGCAATGACAAGAGCACCGGAGATACCGAACATCGGACCGCGAATGCGGTTCAAGATGGCGGACGCAGTCTGGTTCTTGCCGGTACGCTTGCTGTAGGGCTGAAGCGTAAGAAAGACCAGGCCACGGTTCGGGGCGGCGCCGCCAAAGCTGAAACCGGAGACCGCAAAGGTGCCGCGAATCTCAGGAACGTTTTTGGTGATTGCGGAAATCTGCTCGCCGATTTTGCGAGTGTATTCCAGCGAAGCGCCGGAAGGAGACTGGACAATCACGATCAAATATCCCTGATCCTCATTGGGAACAAAGCCTTTGGGGACTTGCTGAAAAACGAAATAGGCGAGCGCGAGGCCGGCGGCGAAAAGGATCAACGCAACGGGTTCGTAGCGGAGGAAGGTACGCAGAGCGTGGACGTATCCGTTGGTGATGCCTTCGATGACGCGGTCCACGAGACGGAAAAAACGATTTTTCTCGCCGTGAGTGCGGCCCAGCAAGAGCGCGGAGAGTGCGGGCGTGAGAGTGAGAGCGTTAAAAGCCGAGATGGCAATTGAAAACGCGATGGTGAGTGCGAACTGGCGAAACAAAATTCCCGTGGTACCGGGAAAAAATGCGACCGGGATGAAGACGGCGACCAGCACGAGCGAAGTCGCGATCACTGCGCCGGTGACTTCGTGCATGGCGGCAGAGGCCGCGCGGGTAGGATCGGACTCGCCTTCCTGAAGGTGGCGCTGGATGTTTTCGATAACGACGATGGCATCGTCGACGACCAGGCCGGTCGCGAGCGTAATGCCGAACAGGGTCAGCGTGTTGATGGAAAAGCCCAGCAGCTTGACGAAGGCAAATGTGCCGATCAGCGAAACGGGAATGGTGATGGCGGGGATGATGGTCGAACGCCAATCCTGCAGGAATATGAAGATGACGAGAATGACGAGAAAGATGGCCTGGCCAAGTGTGGAGACGACGTCGCGAATCGATTCGCTGACGGCGTCGGTGGTATCGAAGGCGACTTCGACTTTCATGCCAGGTGGAAAGCGCTTGGCCAAGCGTTCGAGTTCCACGAGACAGCGACGATGAACGTCGAGGGCGTTGGCGGTGGAAAGCTGGGTGACGCCCAAGCCCACGGCTTCGCCGCCGTTGTAGTCAAGATCGGTGCCGTAATTTTCGGCGCCGAGTTCTGCGCGTCCCACGTCTTTCAGGCGAACGAGCGTGCCGTCGCTGGTGCTTTTGAGGATGATGTTCTCGAACTGCGCGGCCTCAGAGAGACGGCCGACCGCGCGAACGCTGATCTGAAACTGCTGACCCGGCATGGCGGGCTGCGAGCCGACTTGTCCGGCGGCGACTTCGACGTTCTGTTCGCTTAGAGCGCTGACAACATCGGGCGCGGTCAGGCTGCGGCTCGCCATTCTGACTGGATCAAGCCAGAGGCGCATGGAATACTTACGCTCTCCGAAAATGAGTACGTCGGCGACACCGGGCACGCGCTTCAAGGCGTCGCGCACGTAGACGTCGAGATAATTGCTCATGAAGAGCGGGGAGTAGCGTTGGTCCGGCGAGAATACAGCGGCGCCGAAAACAAAGTTCTCAGAACTCTTCTGCACCGAGATGCCGACCTGCTTGACGGCATTGGGCAGGCGTCCCTGGGCGGTGTTGACGCGGTTCTGTATGTCGACTGCGGCGAGGTCGGGGTTGCGGGTCAGGTCGAACGTGGCGGTAATGGAACTGACGCCATCGTTGGTCGAGGAGGAGGTGATGTACTTCATGCCCTCGGCGCCGTTGATCTGTTGCTCGAGCGGCGTGGTAACGGCCGACTCCACGGTTTGGGCGCTGGCGCCGGTATAAAAGCTGGTTACGCTGACTTGAGGAGGCGCGAGATCCGGGAACTGGGAGATGGGAAGGGTGGGGATGACGGAAGCGCCCGCAAGAATAATCAGCAGGGCGCAGACGGTCGAAAAAACGGGACGGTGAATAAAAAAATCAACCATAGGAAAGTCGTTGGTCGTTCGCTGTTCGTCGTTTGCTTGGCGCTCGTGGCAGGCAATCACCGCGGAATAGCGCGGAGGATTCGCCACTCCGATGCGGCTACGAGCTGGTTTCTTGTGGAATTACGGGAATGCCGTCCACCAGGAACTGGGTTCCGGTGACTACGACCTTGTCGCCAGCTTTGATTCCGTCGAGTACAACGTAGTCATTGCCTACGATTTGTCCGACCTGCAAGGATTTTTGATGGACGACGTATCCGCCTTTGGAATCGGGCTCGGCTACAAATGCGAAATAGAGTCCCCCAATTCGAGAGACCGCGATCACGGGCACGACCGGCCTTTGCTGGCTGCCCCAGACGATGCGGGCGCGAACAAATTGCGCGTTACGCAACGCGTCATTGCTATTGGGGATCTGCGCTTTGGCGAGGACCGTCTGGGTCGCGTTGTCCACCTGCGGCGAGATGAAGGTAATGCGACTCGAGGCGAGGACCTTGCCGTTGGCGTCCACCAGTTCGACCGGGATATTGATCTTTAGTTGTGCGCTCTTCTCGACGGGAACGTAGACGTAGGCTTCGAGAGGGCCGCGACGGTCCACGGTGGTGAGCACGGTGGTGGTCTGGACGCGATCGCCGACCCGGACCGGGATGTCGCCCACGATGCCGGCGCGGGAAGCGACAACCTGGTAGTAGTGAAGCTGCACTTGCTGCTCGCTCACCTGTGCGCCGAGAGCTTCCAACTGGGCGCGTGCGGCGTCGAGCGCGGCGCGCGCCTGGTCAAGATCCTGGCGGCTGACGACGCCGGCATTCGCCAGGCCGCTGATGCGGTCGTAATTCTGCTGCGACCACTTGACCTGCGCCTCCTGGGCGGCGCGGGCATGGTCCTGACTCTTGACCGTGGCCTGCTGTTTGGCCGGATCGATCTGGATCAGTGGTGCGCCGGCTGCAACGCTCTCTCCGGAATGCACCAGAATCTGAGTGATGATGCCTTCCACCTGGGGCATGATCACGGCGGTATCGCGCGATTTCAGGGTGGCGACGTATTCGGTGGTGTCGTCGACTTTGGCGGGCACAGAGGTCTTCACCTGCACGGGCATAGCCTGCGGCGCGCCGGCTTGGGCGGGCTTGTTTTCAGTGCAGGCGGCCGTCACCAGCAGGAGCGTGCTGAGGAAAAGCCCGGGAGCAAAAAAGCTAAAAAATCGCATGTCATTCTTCTCTCTATGAAAAAGGTGCCACTGGACTAGCAACGACAGCAGGGGCTGAAGCCCCAGTCGATCAAAACGGCTTACGCGGCCCTGAAGGGCCGCTCTTCCACGGTGGTCCATAATTTACGGTGGTCCATATTATTGAGTTTTTCCGCAGCCTGTGAAGCCGGACTCAAAACAAAGCTGTTATCGCAGCAGTGAACCGCTGCGCCACCCAAATGCAAGAACAAAACCGAATCTTTTCGCAGCCTGCAAAGGCGTGCCCTTCCGCGATGCCACTTTCACCGACTGCAAAGGCAGGGTGGCAACCGACCTGGGTCCTCGCCTTGGCAATTGTAGAACTTAATAGATTCCGGATGAGGGCCGAAGGCTCCTAAGAATTTGCGGGTCTGCTAGGCTGTTTTGTTATGAAACCGAGCCGCAGCTTTGCCAGCGACAACAATGCCGTGGTGCATCCGGAGGTACTGGAGGCGATCGGGCGCGCCAACCAGGGGCACGTCGTCGGATACGGAGACGATCCTTACACGGAATCCGCGGTGCGGAAATTTCGGGAGCACTTTGGGGACGACGTCGAGGTTTTCTTCGTCTTCAACGGCACGGCCGCTAACGTTTTGAGCCTGGATGCTTTAACCCACCCGTATCATGCTGTGCTCTGTTCCGAAATGTCCCACATTTATAGCGACGAATGTGGGGCTCCGGAAAAACATACGGGATGCAAGTTGCTTCCGCTGGCTGCGCCGATGGGAAAGCTGACGGTCGAGAACATCGCGCGGGCCTATCACGGGATCGGCGATCAGCACCATGTGCAGCCGAAAGTGATTTCCATCACCCAGTGCACAGAAATGGGAACGGTGTACCAGCCGGCGGAGGTCAAGGCGCTGGCGCAATTTGCCCATGAGCGGGACATGTTCCTGCACATGGACGGCGCGCGGATTTCCAATGCCGCAGTTGCCCAAGGACAGACACTGCGGCAGGCGACGCGCGATCTTGGAGTCGATGTACTTTCATTCGGCGGGACGAAGAACGGCCTGATGGGAGTAGAAGCGGTTGTGTTTTTTCGTCCGGAATTGGCGCGGGATTTCTTGTTCATGCGCAAGCAGGGGATGCAACTGGCGTCCAAGATGCGGTTTCTGGCGGTACAGATGGAGGCTTTGCTCACCAACGACTTATGGCGACGCAATGCGGAGGATGCCAACCGGATGGCGAAGTTGCTCGAGAGCGAGATCAAGAAAATCGCGCAAGTGAAGATCGTTTATCCGGTGGAGGCCAACGGATTGTTTGCCCAGATTCCGCGGCCCGCCATCAAGAAAATTCAGGAGCGGTACTTTTTCTATCCGTGGATCGAGGAGGAGTCGGTGGTGCGCTGGATGTGCTCGTTCGATACCACGGAAGAAGATGTACGGGAATTCGCGAGGTTTGTGGCAGAAACCATTGAGGCATTGAATCATTGAGACATTGAATCAGTGGACAAATGATTCAATCTGACCTTCAACTTGCCTTTCCCTTCCCTTCGGTGTTTGATTACCGTAGTAACTGTCCGCTGGACACATTCAGCGTCGATAATGAGTTTCCACTCCCCCGGTGGATTTGCATATTTCCGGTGCAGCGATCCGAGAATCCCGGCATCGGCTTGAGAGCACTCTATGTCTACGGCAGCCCGCATGTTGGACGGCGATCCCCACAAAATTGCCGAGGCCCTGTCCCTTCTGGACAAGGCAGTCCTGGAGATGATCCGGGCGCAGCAGCCTTTGGCGCGAGTGCTGGAATCGCTGTGTTTGAAGATCGAAGAAAGATCGCCGGACATGCTTTGCTCGATTCTTCTGCTCGATCCTGACGGAAAAACTTTGCGCGACGGGGTCGCGCCGAGTCTTCCGGCCAGCTATCGAGCGGCGTTGGATGGAATCCAAATCGGGCCCCGGGCAGGATCGTGCGGAACCGCTGCCTATCGTCAGCAGCCGGTTGTGGTTACAGATATTGCCAATGACCCCATGTGGGCGGACCACAAGCAACTGCCTTTGTCGCACGGGCTTCGCGCCTGCTGGTCAATGCCGATTGCATCGCATGACGGCGCGATCCTGGGAACGTTTGCGTGCTACTACCGGGAGCCGTGCGCGCCCGCGCCCCATCATCTTCATCTGATTGACCGAGCCACACATCTGGCCGGGATTGCAATTGAACATCACCGGGCGAAGACGGAACTGCGGGCGGCCGAAACGCGCTACCGGACGTTGGTCGAGCGCTTGCCAGCGATCACGTACATTGCGGAAGTTGGAGTGGAAGGACGTTGGCAGTTTGTGAGTCCGCAGATCGAATCGATGCTTGGGTTCCCGGCTGAGGAATGGATCGCGAATCCCGGCATGTGGATGAGCCGGATTCACGAAGAAGATCGGGAAATCGCGATTGCGGCGGAGAACCGGATTGTGGAAACGGGTCAGTTGTACAAAGCCGAGTATCGGATGCACGCACGCGATGGGCGGATTCTCTGGTTTCGCGACGAAGCCAATCTGCTCGAGGGAACCGCTGGCGCAAAGCCGCTGATGCAGGGAGTGCTGTACGACATCACGGAGCATCGACGCATGGAGGAAAAACTGCGTCAGGCGCAGAAAATGGAGGCGGTGGGCCAGCTCGCGGGCGGGGTGGCGCATGATTTCAATAATCTGCTGATGGTGATGGGGGCGCACATCGACCGTATACGGGACCGGTTGCTCCCCGACGATCCGCTGGGCGCGGATGCGGCGGAGGTTCATAACGCGATCCAGCGAGCGGCGGCGCTGACCAGTCAATTGCTGGCGTTCAGCCGGAAGCAATTTCTGCAACCGCGGGTGCTGGATGTTTCCACAGTGCTGAGCGGGGTGGCAAAGATGCTGGCTCGCCTGCTGCCGGCGAACATCGAATTGAAAATCGGGAGCGAAGACAACCTTGCGAGAGTAAAAGTCGATCAGGGACAACTCGAGCAAGCTCTCGTCAACCTCGCCGTGAATGCGCGGGACGCGATGCCAAACGGCGGGACTCTCAGTATTCAGGCACAAGGCATCCAGTTCGATGAAGCGCAGAATTGGCGGCACTCCTCGGTCCAACCCGGAGCCTACGTGGTGCTCGCGGTCACCGATACCGGTACCGGCATGGACGCGGCCACGCAGTCGCGAATATTCGAGCCCTTCTTTACCACGAAAGCCCTGGGCAAGGGCACGGGATTGGGCCTCCCGATGGTGTACGGCGTCGTTCAGCAAAGCGGTGGAGCGATCTCGGTGTACAGCGAACCCGGGCAAGGCACGACGTTTAAGATATTTTTCCCGCAATGCGAAGCCGAAACGCCGGCGGATACGAAGCAATCAGCGGCGTCAGGAGTAACTGGGAACGAAACCATTCTGCTGGTGGAAGATCAGAGCGCGATTCGCGAGGTAGCGAGCGTGTACCTAGTGGGTCTGGGGTACAACGTATTGGCCGCTCCCGACGGGGAAGCCGCGCTCCGAATTGCGGAGACGCAACAGCGGCCGATCGACCTCGTCGTCACCGACATCGTGATGCCGAACATGGGCGGCCAGGAACTGGCGACTCATGTTGCCCGGCTGTATCCGCGCGCCAAGATTTTATATATGTCTGGTTATCCCGACTTTGAGGTTCGCCACTCGAAAGATTTGTCGGAACATGCGGAAGTGCTGCAGAAGCCATTCTCGCTCAAGAGTCTCGCCAACAAGGCGCGGTTGATGCTGGACGCTGGGACAGTCGTCGAGCAGTAGGCGTGGTGGCACGGCTGAAGAGGCAACGGAAGAAGTCGCGCCGTTGCAGCCCTAAAGGGGCAAATAGAAATAAATATCTTGCGGCATCGCTGAAGCGATGCCCCGATTCGAACCTGATTTCCCCGCTGAAATCGTGCCCTCCCAAAACCATTGAGGTAGCCTGAGAGCTTCTAGTTCCGCGGTAGTTTTATCAACACCTGACAGCCTCTCTGACCCTCGCGGTTCGACAGCTCAATGGAACCGTCGTGTGCCTCGGCGATCTGGCGCGAGAGGGCCAATCCTATGCCACTGCCCT
>JAYTFO010000090.1:0-5362 GCA_043734305.1 Acidobacteriota bacterium
CCGACATGGACGAATAGCTGGCCACAGAGGATCGCGCAATTCAGTGGACCGAATTCTACACGAAGTTAACCAACTTGGCTTTCATAGCTTGCACGAGCACCAAAAACTGTAACGCAGCTCCCTGCACCGTCCTTCCGAGGTACAAGGCATGCAATAAAAGGACTGCGCTTGGCTTTGTCGCATTGAAAGGAGAAGAAGCCAACGGGCTTCCTAAGTTGGGTAGCCTTCCCGAAGGAGCGAACCATGCGTGGCACACCTTGGAACTTCTGTAAGACTCTGACTTTCAATGAGGCGTGGGGATTTGTCCTATTTCTGTTCTTTCCTTCGCCAAAAGCCATTGCTATCAATCCTTGACTGCATGGCAGGTGGACTCGTGAAACAACTTGAAATAAATGGTTAGAGGCGCCGCTAAGTCCCTGGGAGCCTCATTAGTCAGTCGGCTGTCGCCTCACTGTCCCTTGTGGTTTTGCAGGTCTTTCTTTATGACACTGACATTTCAATAGGCGCAAACGCTACGGCAGTTGTTCGTAGGCATGTACAAGCGTTTCTTCGGTGGCAGTTTCTTCTTAAACTGCGCCTGCGTCCCCACCTCGGGCCGCATCGGACTTTCTGACTCAGGGTGCTTGTAGCTCTTGGCAAGCTTGGAGGTACTAGTCGTCGTGCGGGTTCGCGCCATTCACAAAACTCTGGCTTCCATCAAAGTAAGGAAGGAATAGAACAACGTAGATTATCAGAAGTGGGTCGGATTCGATCCGAAGATAAAATGTTCGGGGACTCCGACTGCCAAAAGCGCTATTGCGGAATCGATCTAGTCCGTTTCCGCGTCGTTCCTTATCGGCAGATCACGATTGTGGCATAATTGCGGCCATGCGATGCATTCTGCTCTTCGGGTTGGCGACTGGGAGCCTGATGGCCGGAGATGCGTATCCACCACCCCGGTTTACGGGCCCACTGAGAACACAGAAGCTCGAATCGGCCATGCCCCAGATCGATGCCATCTTGCGTGCTTATGCCGTAGAAAAAAAGATTCCAGGGATGGTGTGGGGCGTCGTTATCGATAACCGTCTGGCTCATGTGGGAACGTTCGGTGTTCGGGACCGGGTGTCGAATGCGCCGGTGACAGGCGATACCACATTTCGCATCGCGTCCATGACGAAAAGTTTCACAGCTTTGGCGATTCTGAAACTGCGAGATGAAGGGAAGTTGTCGCTGGAAGACCCAGTGGCGAAGTGGATTCCAGAGTTTGCGAACATGGAATTGCCGACCCGTGACACGCCGCCGCTGCGTATCCGGCAGTTGCTGAGCCACAGTACAGGTTTTCCGGAGGACAATCCCTGGGGCGACCAGCAGCTGAGCGCCACCGACGCAATGCTGGACGAATGGCTCAGAAAGGGAATCCCGTTCTCTACGCCACCAGGAACTCGCTACGAGTATTCCAACTATGCCTTTGGGTTGCTGGGGCGCGTGGTGACGAGGGCATCCGGCATGCCTTACGAGAAATACATGCGGCAGGAGATTCTTTCGAAGCTGCACATGGATGGAACTACCTTCGAGTTTTCGGACGTGCCTGCCGCGAGCCGCGCCGTAGGTTATCGTTTGAAGCCGGATCGCACTTACGGGGAAGAGCCGCCGCTGCCGCACGGGGTATTTGGGTCGATGGGCGGTCTGCTGACCACCGCCACCGATTTGGGCAAGTATGTTGCTTTTCATCTTACCGCGTGGCCGCCGCGCGACGATGCCGAAACGGGTCCGGTGCGAAGAGCGTCGGTCAGGGAGATGGCTCATCTTTGGACGCCAGCCAATCTGACAGCAAGCTACGCGAACGGGGTGCTCCAGGCTTCGGAGGCTGGATACGGTTTTGGACTGCGCGTCAGCAGCGATTGCCGCTTTGAGCACATCGTGGCGCATGGCGGGGGATTGCCCGGATTCGGCTCGTACATGGCCTGGTTGCCCGAGTATGGCGTTGGCATTTTTGCGGTGGCAACGCTGACGTATTCTGGGCCGGCGGAGCCGATCAAACATGCATGGGATGAGATGCTGAAAACGGGCGGGCTGCGTAAACGCGAGTTGCCCGCTACGCCGCTCCAGACGCAGATGCGCGATCACATTCTGGATTTGTGGAAGCGCTGGGACGACGGTGAAGCGAAGAGTATTGCGTCCATGAATCTGTTTCTTGATGCGCCCGTGGAACAGCGGAAGGCGGAAATCGCCGCGTTGAAGGCCGAGGTGGGCGAGTGTTCGGCGGCGGGTCCGGTATTGCCCGAGAATTGGCTGCGCGGGCAGTTCAATATAAAATGCGAAAAGGGCACCGTGGGGGTGTTCTTCACGATGGCCCCGACGCAGCCCCCGGTAGTGCAGCACCTAGCGTTTCAGAAGCTTGTATCGGAGAACGTGCGCCTGAACGCGCCCACTGGAGCACCGGCGGGCGTAGCATGCACGCAGTAACCTTGGCTGGCCACACTTCAGGCCCATGACAGACATAAGGTCAAAGTGCATTGGAGCATTCACATTGACAGGCCATCCCTGCCTCTGTCCGAGTAACCAGGATCGTGGACGTTCTGTCGGCAACTCTCCACAATCCGATAGGGGAAGAGTCGCCCGAAATGCGTCCATAACTCGACTGCAAAAAGGTATTATGCGGAGGCTTCCGAAGCGCAAGGGGCGGAGGCTTCTGTGCCTGGGAGATGCAGCAATTGAACGCATCCAGCATCGACAAGAAGCAAACCCCTTCAACGTGCACAACACCTCACCGAAGCCAACGCCGCGTAGGGCTGGCAAAGCTCCATGCCCAGCGAACGGATCGGCGCGCTGTCGATGTTGGCTTAGTTTCGGAATGAGAGGGTATCCAGATGAAAAAGTTCATTTCTTTGATCACGTTTGTAGCGTCGTCCCTTTTTGCGCAGACGCCGGCGGCTCCGGCTCCAAAGTACACGAATTTCCCGAGCGAGACCCCGGCGAAGTTCCAGCCTTCGAACAACAGCTTCGACTATGTGCGGCGCGAGGAGATGATCCCGATGCGCGACGGCGTGAAGTTGCACACGGTCATCCTCGTCCCGAAGGGCGCGCGCAACGCGCCCATGCTGCTGACCCGGACACCGTATGACGCAAACGCGCTGACAGGTTATGCCCAGAGCCCGCAACTGGGGCCCATTCTGAACGGCTACGATAACGCCGTCGACGTGATCGTCGAAGGCGGCTACATCCGAGTCGTGCAGGACGTCCGCGGTAAATACGGTTCCGAGGGCGACTACTTGATGAACCGGCCGCTCAGCGGTCCGCAGAACCCCACGCCCGTCGATCACGCGACCGACACGTACGACACCATCGACTGGCTGGTGAAGAACATGAAGGAGTCGAACGGCAAGGTCGGCATCCTTGGCATTTCGTACGACGGCTTTCTGCCGCTGATGGCTCTAGTGAATCCGCACCCGGCACTGAAGGTTTCGGTACCGATGAATCCGATGGTCGATGGCTGGATGGGTGACGACTGGTTCCATAACGGGGCATTCCGCCAGGCAGGAAGTCTCGAATACATCTTGAACCAGGAAGCGACACGGGACAACGCGGTCAAGTGGTGGAGTGGTTTCTCAGACGATTACGACGAATACCTGGCCGCAGGTTCGGCGGGTGAGTTGGCCCAGCGCCACGGGATGGAGCAAGTCGGGTTCTGGCGCAAAATTCTCGCGCACCCCTCCTATGACGCTTTCTGGCGCGACCAGGCAGTCGATAGAATCCTTTCCGGGCAACCGCTGAAGGTCCCGGTGATGCTGGTCCACAGCCTGTGGGATCAGGAAGACATCTATGGGGCACTGGCGGTCTATAAGGCCATCAAGCCGAAGGATACGGGGAACGACAAGGTGTTTCTCACGATAGGTCCGTGGTTTCATGGCCAGTCGATTCGGGACGGCAGTTCTCTGGGAGCGCTGAAATTCCATCAGGACACGTCGTACTACTTTCGGCAAAACATTTTGCGGCCGTTCCTTGACCACTATTTGAAGGATGAGGCGCCTACCAACCCCGTGGCTTCGGTCAGCGCTTTTGAGACCGGTACCAATACGTGGCTGCGGTTGGCTTCCTGGCCTTCGGGATGTTCGAGCGGTTGCTCGCTGAAGCCCTCGCCGTTCTTCATGAATGCGAATGGCAAAGCGGGTTTCACCGGCGATAACAGCGGCTCGGTCGTCCAAGAATACGTTTCGGATCCGGCGAAGCCTGTTCCGTATCGCACGCGGTCCAGCCAGCCTTCGAAGGAACTTGAGTGGCAGCCTTGGCTTGTTGACGACCAGCGCGAAGCTTCCAGAAGGCCCGATGTCGCCGTTTTTGTCTCGGATGTGCTTCGCGAGCCAGTGAAGATCAGTGGTCAGCCGATGGTGAATCTGCGGGCATCGACCAGCGGCACGGATTCCGATTGGGTCGTGAAGGTTATTGATGTCTATCCTGATGAAGTCACGGGTGAACCGCTGATGGGCGGTTATCAGCTAATGGTGTCAGCCGATATTTTCCGGGGACGCTATCGTGAGAGTCTCGAAACACCGAAGGCCATTGCCTCCGGCCAGCCGCTGCTTTACAAGTGGATTTTGCCGGCGGCGAACCACGTGTTCCTGCCTGGGCACAGGATGATGGTGCAGGTGCAGTCGAGCTGGTTCCCGCTGTATGACCGTAATCCGCAGACCTTCGTCCAGAGCATCTTCTGGGCGAAACCGGAAGACTACAAGAAGGCCACACAGCGGATTTATTCGGGAAGTTTCGTTGAGCTTCCGGTCGTCACAAAGTAGCGCTTAGCGTCCTGGGCGTTGTCTTCGATGAATTGGATCTGTCTCAACAACCGGATCTTCGAGCGCGTCGAGAGCAGAGTACGCTTTTCTTGCTTCATCGTCGTATCCTAACGCTGGTGAGCGTTCATTTCGCCCAGCATCGCGCTTGCCTTCGTCCTTGAAATGTTCGAAAGGCACGCCATTTGCTGCGCATGTCCTTGGAGCACTCTCGCGCAGAATGATGAACGGTTGCACGGTGAGGCCGATCTGCGCCAGTGCGTTGGATTGTGCGCGAATTGTCGGCAACTCGGAACATATGCGGTTATTGGCGTAACATCGCCATTACACTCATTGGGGGATTGCGGAAAGTCGGACTACCGCTTTGGAGCCTGGAGAAAAAGGCTGAAAAGAATGCCTTCGCGTCTTGAGCAGTCAGCTTTCTCCAGTCCGGTATGCCGGGGAGTTATGCGAAATTCCGGCGTATTTCGCTTGTTTCGGCAACGGCACGGCAGAATTTCTCTACCGTTCAGACTGTGTGGCGGAGAGGGGGGGATTCGAACCCCCGGTACAGCTTTTGACCGTACAACGGTTTAGCAAACCGCCGCCTTCAG
>JAYTFO010000091.1:0-1512 GCA_043734305.1 Acidobacteriota bacterium
AAGCCGCAAGAATGAACAACAGTACCGCTGCAATCCGCGCCGCGCGTTTTTCTGATTGTTCCTGCGCCGCATGAGCACGGAACCGCCACATCACAACTATCGCTGAGAAAAGTTCGATAGCACTATCACCACCAAACGCAAGTAGAGCGGGGCTGCGGGCCATCCATGCGGCAAATAGGGATACCGCCGCCTCCACTGTCATCCAAACGATTGTGACTATCTGAACCCGCCTGACGCGCGGGTTAGTGTCTTGCGCTGGAATTTGGACGACTGAAGCCATTGAGTAGCATTATCCCACTCAGGGCGGGCCAAACTCCCGCACTTGAGGTGCTGATTCTGCGGGAACTCTTTTGCGAGCATCGTTCGTCGTTTTATCTGGGATCTTGTCTGGCAAATTTCTCGTTATTATAGGGCCGCGCGTTGCAGCTTCAGCCCGCGAAGCAGTTGTGCGTTCGCAGCCACGATGATGGTGGAGAGGCTCATCGCGACTGCACCAACGCTCATGGGCAGATCGAGTCCCCATCTGACGAGAAGGCCCGCTGCGATAGGAATGGCGACAAGATTGTAGGCGGTCGCCCAAACGAGATTTTGAATCATCTTTCGATACGTAGCTCGAGATAGCTTGATTGCTCCCACAACATCGCGCGGATCGCTACGCACAAGCACGATTCCAGCCGACTCAATCGCCACATCGGTTCCCGCGCCAATTGCAATTCCAACATCCGCAGTCGCCAGCGCTGGCGCGTCGTTCACGCCATCCCCAACCATTGCAACCCTCTTGCCCCCCGACTGAAAGCGTTTCACTGCCGCGGCCTTGTCGACGGGGAGAACCTCTGCTGCAACCTCGTCTATGCCGATGCGTCGGGCGACTGAATCGGCAACGGTCTTCGAGTCTCCGGTGATCATCGCGACCCGGAGACCAAGTCCATGAAGCTCCGTGACCGCTTCCTTTGATTCGGGGCGAATCTCATCTTCGACGGCGAAAGCGCCCAGCAGTCGCCCTTCGGCAACGACATAGAGAACGGTCTTACCCTCGGATGCCCAGGCGGTCGTCAATTTTTCAACTTCTGGCGTCACTGATACCTTGCCTTCGATCAACAAACGCGGTCCGCCGATTATGATGCTCTTGCCGTTTACGCGTGCCTGTGCCCCTCGACCAGGAAGCGCTTCGAAGTCGCCAGCTTGTACCGTAGGCAGGTTTCGACGCTTGGCTTCGGCTACGATCGCCTTAGCGAGCGGGTGTTCGGAGTTGGCTTCAACAGCAGCGGCGTAGGCAAGCAAATCATTCTCGTTACCACCAGCCGGAACCGTGACTCCCGATAATGCAGGGGAGCCGCGTGTGAGGGTCCCGGTCTTATCGAAAATCACCATGTCCAAATTACAGGCACCCTCTAGCGCGAGTCTGTCCTTCACCAGGAGACCGTTCTGAGCTCCGAGCGACGTCGAGATTGCAATCACGAGCGGAATCGCCAGTCCCAAGGCGTGCGGGCAAGCAATGATGAGGACGGTTGC
>JAYTFO010000092.1:0-4050 GCA_043734305.1 Acidobacteriota bacterium
CGCCGTGACCACTTAATCCTAAGGCCCTGGTGAGAAAACTCCCCTGCCCGGCGGTACTCGGAAGGGGAAGTTCTTAACTCACGCGCCCCTTTTTCAACAGCCACAGGCAATTTCACTAAGTGAGAAATCGCGATTGCGCTAACTACGGCTGAACCGGGGTTCTGAGTGCTACCGCACGATTTCGTCACTCCACAATAAGGTTCTTGGCCGACTCGATGCACGCAGCCTGCATCGCACCTTCACGCTCGGCTTCCAGCGGGCATACCTCAAAATCGCCATAGACTCGGTTTTCAGACGTTTTGAACGTCCGCTCTAGGTTTGCAGGCATCTGAGGGTCTTCATTGTCCAGCCCGTAACGGTCCAGGGAAGGCCCGCTGTAGATTCCGAGAAGTCGGTTTGTTCCGATCTTCCATAAGCGGAAGGCCGGAGTGCCGTTGTAAAACCCGATGCGCCCATGGGTCCAGTAGCAAGAGGCAGCGTTCTTCGGTGTCTTACATGGAATGCTGCGTGTGAGCGCATCCCTAGCGGATACCGGATTGCAAACCAGCAGAGCGCATATGGTCACAGCGAGTCGGATTCGCATCACGGCTAAACTGTAGCACTTTGATGTAGAGGGCGCAGTGGTGTCTGCGCGGGGTACGTAGTGCGTTGAAATATCCCAATAGCACGCTCAGCAGGTACGACAAGCCGTCGTAGCTGTAATTCGCCGTTCGGCCTCGTCCTGCGTTCTCCGGCTTAGCGCGCAAGAACTTGCCGAACCAGACAGGGCATCCTTAGTTACTACAGGTGGGGCCAAATCAGGTTGTCAAACACAAGGTCGCGATGAGCCTGAAGTGAACTAAAAGGACCGTTCTTCCAGGACCAATTCCTGCATTTGGTCGGCAAACTAAACTCTCGGAGATGCGGACCCAAGCCTTTCTTGGAATGAGGAGGGAAGATTGGAAATGCGCCCGAATTTTGGCAGCGGAGTCAACTTCACAGGCTCTGGGCCAGCGGGCAATAGCGGGCAATGCCTCGTGGTAACGGTGGGATTCTTGGCAATTCTGGCATATTGCTTTCTGCAACTTGCAGGATCTAGAATAGCTGTTTGAGAACAAATCCCACCCTCTCCGCCATATTTTCAACAACTTAGCTGGCCTAGCAATCAGTTGGCAATCACTTTACGGGGAAGTGCCAACTCGACCACCTTGGAATGGGCCTGCGCCATCTCATCCGTTACCACGTCCCGGGGTGCGACATTCCCGAAAAAAATTCACTGAAAAAAGCTCGGGCTCTCGAAACCATGCAGGCTATCGACCGGAAAAAAACCAGTTGCGACCAGAAGCAGGAACACGTCATAGAGCCGGGACACTTCTATGGCATTGGTCGATAGCAGGACCGCTCACCTTCGACGAAATCATATTCAATTCCGCGCGGATTTTGTGGAGCACGTCAGATTGACGTGCTCCACTGAAGCCGCGTACGAGTGAGTATGATTTCACATTGCGGCCAATTGAATGTTCGGGGAGCAGGTCAGTTCGACTCCTGATTTCGAGGAATCAGCCCATAACGTTGGCCGTGCCTGTAGACGAGCGACATAACACGGCGCATCCTGTCGAGCGTTGGATTTGCAAGCTCGTCTTTCACTTTCAGAGCTTTTAACCATTGCTCAATTTCGAGCGGTTCAAGGCTTAGCGCAACCCTGTTTCCCCATCTTGGCAGCAGTCGATTGCGGAGCACTCGCTCGTATCCTCTGATCGTCGTGTGTGCCTTTGGGTGGATGGATTCCGTGCGCTCGCCCAGTTCACGTTCCGCGTAGTGCTGCGCTAGGTCCGAAAATGCCACTCTCATGTTGGCCTCCACGCTGACCTGATGTTCTCTCGGATGGTCACTTCGTTCAGTGAGGCTAATCACATATCGGCGCCCGCGCGCCCCTGATTCAGGCCCGATCCCAGACCCCGGCTTCAACCAATCTGCATGGCCGCCAGAATCTGCCGAAACTGGTCGTTGCTTACCAAACCGCATTTATCAACCGCAGCCTGCTTGGCTGCGGCCTGCTTGACCGCAGCGAGGACCGGACCCTGCTGCTCGACCGTGATCTTAATGCCGAGTTCCTTGCATTTCAGGTCGATGCTGTCGAGTCCGCTTTTCTTGCCGAGAACGATCCGGCGCTCCGCCTGCACAATTTCCGCCGCGTAGGGCTCGATTGCCTCCGGGAGATGAAACTGGCTGGCCACCGCGCCGCTTTCGCGCATGAACAAGTTTTGGCCAACCAGCGGCTTCCACGCCTCGAGGGTGTACCCCCCAGCCCGCTGCACCACCTCGGAAACCTCGCGCACCTTTTCCAGATTCAGTACTACCGGTACGTCGTAGAGGCAGCGCAGCGCGAGTGCAATCTCGGCGATATCGGC
This sequence comes from Acidobacteriota bacterium, assembly GCA_043734305.1. Taxonomy (GTDB): domain Bacteria; phylum Acidobacteriota; class Terriglobia; order Terriglobales; family Acidobacteriaceae; genus Acidiflorens. Next base: position 2,391 of record JAYTFO010000092.1, read on the forward strand.
ATTGCCTGCACGCTCTCCCATGCCGTTGATCGTGCCCTGGATCCAGGTCGCTCCGCCGCGGACGGCCGCCACTGCGCAGGCCGTCGCCATGCCGAAATCGTTGTGTCCATGGAAATGCACGGGCACATCTTTGCCGACCCACTGGCATACTTGTCGTGTCAGATATTCCGCCGCCTCTGGCCCGCAGGCGCCGATCGTGTCGACGACGACTAGTTCCTTGGCTCCAGCATCGAGCGCCGACAGGTAAACAGTTCTCAGAAATTCCAGCTCGGTGCGCGTTCCGTCGACCGCGAAGAATGCGACTGTGATACCGGCCTCGCGCGCCGCCGAGACCGCATCGCGAATTCGGCGCAGCACTTCTTCCTGCGAAATGCCATACGCTTTCAGCTTGATCGCGCTGGTGGGCGCTTCAATCACGGAACAGCGAAGGTTCAGCCTCACCAACTCTTCGACGTCAGCTTTGACCGCGCGTGAGAATCCCCAGATCTCCGCCTTGATGCCGGCCTTCTGTATGAGCTGAATGGCTTCGGCGTCTTCCACCGAAACGCGCGGGAATCCGGCTTCAATGCGGCTCACCCCAAGCTCATCCAGCTTGTACGCGATTTCCAGCTTCTGCTGCGGCGAGAACACGACCCCAACCGTCTGCTCCCCATCGCGCAGCGTCGTATCGTAAAACCGGATGGGCGTTTCCGAAAAAGAGGCCCGTACCTCCGGCCGCGCGTTGTACTCGCTAACCCAGATTTTAGAACTTGCAGTCATGACCCCTCCGTGGTGAGAGTCCTACTTCACCGTTTCCTCATCGCGAGCGCCGCCGGTTTCTGGCCGTACGCCTTTTCCCACGAGATCACCGGATTCCGTAGCACGCCAATTCCTTCGATCTCGCATTCCATCACGTCGCCCGGTTTCAGGTACCAAGCTTTCGGATCCCCGGAAAAAGCCGCCACGCCCGACACGGTTCCAGTCGAGACAACATCGCCCGCGCTGTATCCCATCGGCGAGTAGTGGGAGAGGATCTCCGGAATCTTGACCGACATTTTGCTCGAATGCGAACGCTGTCGCGATTCCCCGTTCACGCGCAGTTCCATCGCCAGGTTATGGGCGTCGGGAATTTCGTCGGCGGTTACGATCCACGGCCCCAGGGGGCAAAAGGTGTCGATCCCCTTGCAGAAGCTGAACACTCCCGATTTCATTTCGCGGCGCTGAATGTCACGCGCTGTGATGTCGTTGAAAATAACATACCCGCCGATATAGCTCGGCGCTTCTTCTGGAGTAAAGTGCTTGCCCGCTTTCTTCAGGACAACCGCCAGCTCGAGCTCGTAATCCAGTTCCTGCGTTAGGTGCTCGGGATAGATCACTGGCTCGTCGGGTCCGATGATCGCGTCGGTGTTCTGAAAAAAAACGATCCACGGCATGACCGGATGCGAAAAACCAGCTTTCGTTGCCTCTTCGTGGTGCTCGCGAAAGTTGCCGGCCGTGTGGAAAAACTTCTTAGGAATAATGGGGGCCTTGAGCTGTATGTCGCCCGGCGAGTAGAGCACCCTCTCTCCGCGAGGGCCAGCGACGTCAACGCCGTCCTCACATTGGTGGACGACGTACTCGAGAGCTTTGCGCGCGGCCTCAAGGCTCGTATCTGCGCCGCGGAACAGGGCCCGCATGTCGG
>JAYTFO010000093.1:0-4017 GCA_043734305.1 Acidobacteriota bacterium
CATCGGTTGTTCCACGAGATAGTAGGAGAGGCAGGCGGCCCCCAGGGCGAGCAGGGCCAGGAAGTATCCCTGATGCAGGTTGGGGTTGGAGCAGAATACTTCCTGCCACAAATAAAGACTGTAGCTCACCTTCCCCAACCAGGCCACCGGAGCCCAATTCAGCGCCCGATAGGGAACCTGAATCACATGCAGCACCATTCCCGCAATCGAGACATTGAGAAGCGGCTGAAGTACGAACAGCATGAAGAGCGTGCGGGTCGCGCTCGTGCCCGGAAACCAGGGAATGAAGATCATCGCGACCAACATCAGCAGTGCCCATGCGCCTCGAATCCGGGGAAGTCGGGGTGCAAACACAGCCAGCAAACATCCGATGGCAAGTTGGTCCGCAAAGGCCGGCAGGCTTCCGATCAGTCCGTTATGGATTTTGAAGGCGTGCAAAGCGGTGCGAAACACCGGCGTTGCCAGGAAGACGCACAGCAGGATGGCCGTCTTGTGGCGGTGCCACTTCTTCAGCGTCAGCGGCCAAAGTAAGTAGAACTGTTCCTCAATACTTAGAGACCACAGGTGCCCGAAAACCCAGGGCCGCGCGATGTCCATGTTGGCCGCGTAAAACACTGCGGCGGCAACGTGGTACCAGCGCATCTCGTGCCAGTACAGGACCACCACCACGGCCAGGAAGACGAACGCCGCTGGAAAGATTCGGAAGGCGCGCCGAATGTAAAACTCACGCAGGCTGATCGCCGAAGTCCGCTCGTACTCCCGCAGAAGAAGATTCGTGATCAGGTATCCGGAAAGGACGAAAAAGACGTGGACGCCCAGCGCGCCGTACGTTCCGACCAAGCCCAGGGAAACGTGCTTCCACTTGATCAGATGACTCAACACGACCAGGGAGATCGAGATCGCCCGCAATCCGTCGAGGGAGGGTATACGTTGCATGCTCACGTTTCAGGGAGTCGCTTTCACTACCGCGAACGATGTTGCTGAACATAGCACGGTTGGCTGCCGGTGCGCACGGGCCTCATGGATCGGCGAGAGGGGAGCGGATTTGGTTCGGAAGATTTCTGGCGCGCAATCCCCAGCATCGTGCAATACGCGATGAGCGGGGTTCCAACGCAGCAATTTGCGCGATGAGATGGTTGGACAACAACAAGGCTCGTTCGATCCGACGGTCGTAACTGCGCATCACGGACTAGCGAGCAATTCGGGATGGGTGGATTTAATCCAGGTTTCTACGCGGGTACGAAGCTGGGTGGCGAGTTTGAGCATTTCCTGCGCTTCCTGGTCGGAGACTGCTCCCGCCAGATCGTAGCTGCTGACGTTTCGCTTCTTCCGGAAACTGTCGAACAGGGCGATGAATTTTGCGCCCGGAGCCGTCGTGAACTCAAGCGATTGGATTACGCGATAGTGATGATTGTCTCGAGAGGCTCTGTAGCCCGAAGCCGCCAAGGCCGCAGTCGCGGCCTGGAGTCCGGCGTTGTAGGCAATCGCAGACCGCCAGTCGGCAGGTAATCCCTTAACTTGACACGCGGCAAGGTCCCGGTCGGAAATTGCCAGCAAATTGCCGATTTCTTCGGCGCTGGTCGTGTGCTGAGCCAGCCAGCTATTTTGCAACCAGTTTTGCAAACTCATGCTCAGAGCCCACCACAAAGAGTTTCTTCTCTTTCATCACGCTGCGCAAGAAATGGTTCCCGGCGGCCAGCTTAGAACGGAATTCGGGGACGGGGAAAACGTTCGGGTTGATCTCCCGTCCAAGGATTTTCTGTGCCGGCCCGAGTGCGCAGACGACTTCGCTGAACGACACGTCTCCCAAGACCATGAGATCCACATCACTGCCAGCACGTTCCTGTTGGCGCGCCACCGATCCGTAAATGAAAGCAATTTGAATCTCCCCGCCCAGCGGAGCCAGAGCGGCGCGGATAGCATCATGGAACCCCACCGTCTTCGTTATCAGACTCTTAATCTCCGCGAAGATCGGGCTTTGTGCATTTGCCCGATAGAGAACCTGATTGCCTTGTGTTCGACGCAGAATGAGTCCCATGTCGGTCAAATGCTTGATTTCGCGCTGAAGGGCTCCGTGGCCAGCGCCCACCGCACGGATCAACTGGCGAAGGTAGAAGGATTCGTCGTCGTGACCGAAAATCAGGGCGAGCAATGCAGTGCGGGTGCGTCCGAAGAGGGCGCTTGGATATGTACTCATTATGGGTATTATAGTACCTATTTAGAGTACTATTTTCAATCTTCCGCATCTTCGATAGAACTCGGGGCGGAGCAGGAAGCAAGCTTGCACCCCCGGCGAGTTTTTCCGCATCCAATACTTGACAATGAAACACTCAAGTCTTAGCATGAAACAAGACGCAATCATCACTGCAATGATTACAAAGCACTTATTTAACTAGGAGGCTTGAATATGGGTAAGATTATCGGAATTGACCTTGGTACCACCAACTCCTGCGTAGCGGTCATGGAGGGTGGCGAGCCTAAGGTTATCGCCAACGAAGAGGGTGGCCGGACTACGCCTTCGGTGGTCGGATTCACCAAAACCGGAGAGCGTCTGGTGGGGCAAGTTGCGAAGCGGCAGGCGATCACCAATCCGGAAAACACGATTTTTTCGATCAAGCGCTTCATGGGACGGCGCTTCGACGAAGTGAATGAAGAAATGAAGATGGTCCCTTACAAGGTCGAGCGCGACGGGGACAATGTCGCGATCGCGGCGCAGGGAAAGAAATATTCTCCGCCCGAAGTCTCGGCGATGATTCTGCAAAAGCTGAAGAAAGCGGCGGAAGACTATCTCGGCGAAAAGGTCACCGAGGCGGTCATCACGGTGCCGGCATACTTCAACGACGCGCAGCGGCAGGCGACCAAAGACGCCGGCAAGATTGCCGGGCTCGACGTGAAACGCATTATCAATGAGCCGACGGCGGCCGCGCTCGCGTACGGACTCGACAAAGGTAAAGACGAAACCATCGCGGTGTACGACTTCGGCGGCGGCACGTTCGATATCTCCGTGCTGGAAGTTGGCGAAGGCGTGATCGAAGTTAAGGCCACCAACGGCGACACTCACCTGGGCGGCGACAACATCGATCAGCGGCTGGTGGAGTGGCTGATTGACGAGTTCAAGAAAGACGAAGGTCTCGACCTATGGGCCAAGGGCAACGAAATGGCGTTGCAGCGTCTGCGTGACGCGGCGGAGCGCGCCAAGATCGAGCTCTCGACCACCATGGAAACCGAAATCAATCTGCCGTTCATCACGGCGGACGCTTCCGGTCCGAAGCACCTGGTGAAGAAACTGACGCGGGCGAAGCTCGAGTCGATGATCGAAGACCTGATCCAGAAGTCGGTCGGGCCGTGCCGGCAGTGCATGAAAGATGCCGGCGTCGATGCCAGCAAGATCAACGAAGTCGTGCTGGTCGGCGGACAGACGCGCATGCCGCGCATCCAGGCGCTGGTGAAAGAACTGTTCGGCAAAGAGCCCCATAAAGGCGTGAACCCGGATGAAGTGGTGGCCATCGGCGCGGGCATTCAGGGCGGCGTACTGGGCGGCGAAGTGAAGGATCTGCTTTTGCTCGACGTGACTCCGCTGACGCTCTCAATTGAAACTCTCGGCGGCGTAGCGACGGCGATGATCCCACGCAATACGACGATTCCGACCAAGAAGACAGAAACGTTTTCGACGGCGGCCGACAGTCAGACGTCGGTTGAGGTACACGTATTGCAAGGTGAGCGTCCGTTGGCGGCGCAGAACCGGACTCTGGGCAAATTCCATTTGACCGGGCTTCCACCCGCCCCGCGTGGCATTCCTCAGATCGAAGTGACGTTCGACATTGATGCCAACGGCATCCTGAACGTCACAGCGAAAGACAACGCGACCGGCAAAGACCAGAAGATTACGATCACGTCGTCGTCGGGCTTGTCGAAAGAAGAAGTGGAGCGCATGGCGAAAGAAGCGGACGCGCATTCGTCCGAGGACAAAGCCAAGCGTGAGGAAATCGAAGCCAAGAATCAACTCGACACGCTCGT
>JAYTFO010000094.1:0-11639 GCA_043734305.1 Acidobacteriota bacterium
TATATTAAATGGGTGTTTGATTGGAGAAGGTTTGCGCCGAATGCGTCCGGGGCTGGAAATGTGTCGGTGGCGGAACCGGGGCGAACCATTGAATACCGCTGGGAACGAAAACAATGGCGTTCCAGAGTCACTCAGCCCAAGCGGATTAACAGTATCAAGCACGGACGACGGCTGCTGATGCTGCTGAGAAAGAGCCTTAAGAAGAAGGTGGGTGGCGTAGCGTAAGCCGTTCCAAGCACCAGGAGAGTGCCCGTTTAAGCCTGCTTGGCGTGGGTTTTTGTTGGCTGTTGGAGCGAACCTCTTCAGAATTTTACTCGGCTTGTTTGGTGGTGTTCAGCAGCACGCCTACGCACGCCAGCGTCACAAACAACGACGATCTACCACCCGTCGCGAAAGGCGGTGGCGTGTTGGGGCGTAACGCCTAGGCAAGTCAACGTTCTTGCAGATACAACTCAACCCGATCCGTAGTCCATATTGCGATGCCACTGCCAAAGAAGTCCTGATCTTCGGTCCAGATCGGAAGGGCAAGGAGCAAAGACGTCGCAACTACTGGCCAATCTTCAGGGTCCCGCAATCCGACGCGTCCGCGAGCTATGCTTTCGTATTCCTCGTAAAGGCTGCGGTCCACTTGCTCCACCACACCGCCAATCTGGTCGAGCACCGAGAGGCCAAGAGCCACATCGAATTTGCGATCTTGCGAAATTACGGGTATGTATCGCTGAGCGTCCCGGAAGCAGACGTCTGGAGTGTAGAACCTGGCTTCGTCTTCGTAGCTCTCGAAAATCTGGCGTACCCGCTGACCAAACACTGCCCGCAAAAGGATGTTCGCATCCAGAACCAGCCCTTTGCGCGGGCTCACTTGTGTTCACCACGGCGCCAGCGTTTGAAGTTTTTGATGACCTCTTCTTCGGAAATCCCCTCCGCTGCGAGAGCCTTCTGCAAGCGCGCAGAAGCTTCTTTGAGCGCCGCTCGCTCGGTCTCTGTCCGCTTGCGCCGGGCAGGAATGTAATAGCCAACCGTGTCGCCATGACGGGTGATGGCGACCGTTTCTTCAGTCTCCAGAAGATAGCTGGCCAGCTTTTCACGAAACTCCCGAATACCCACTTTCAAGGTTCCCATGGTTTTTGCTCCCCGATGCGTACTCTTGCGTACACAATAATATCGTATTCCGGCTAACTTCGCAAGAACGCGTTTCGAGGTAGGGTGCCGCCTTTCTACTCGGCTTGCTTGGTGATATTCAGCAGCACGCCTACGCAGGCCAGCGTCACGAACAGGGACGATCCGCCATACGAAACGAACGGCAGCGGGATGCCTTTGGTGGGCATCAGTCCGAGGACTACGCTGATGTTGATGATGGCTTGCAGGACGATCATGCTGGTGATGCCGACGGCGAGGAAACGTCCAAAATTATCTTGCGTGCGGAGGGCAACGCGGGTTCCTCGCCACAGAAAAATTGCGAACAGAACTACGACGGTTAGAGCACCGAGCAAGCCGAGTTCTTCCGCAGTGACGGCAAAGATGAAATCGGTGTGCGGCTCAGGCAGATAGAAAAGTTTCTGCTTGCCTTCCATCAGGCCGAGGCCGGTGAGGCCGCCGGTCGAGACTGCGATCAGGGACTGGATCATGTGGAAGCCGCGTCCCTGCGGGTCGGCATAGGGATTCAGGAAGGCGAGGATGCGGTCTCTTCGATAGGCGACATGGAAGATTAGAAAATAGAGCGGCAAGAGCGAAGCCGCGAAAGCGTATCCAAAGTAGCGCAGGCGCATGCCCGCTACAAACAGGACGCACGCCGTGATGCCGGCGCACGCGAGGGCGGTTCCAAGGTCGCCTTGAAGCACGATCAGTCCAAGGAGGACCACGGCTGGCGCGACCGCGGGCAGCAGCGTGTTGCGCCAGTCGTCCATTGCTTTGGTTTTGTTTTCGAGGAACCATGCGAGGAACAAAATGAGCGCGGGCTTGGCTAATTCCGAGGGCTGAAACGAAATCGGACCGAGACGAAACCAGCGGTGGGTGCCGTGGGTGCGGGCGAGAAAGAAAACGGATATCAGAAACAGAGTCGTGCCGCCGAGCATCAGGAAAACAAATGCGGGATGCTTCAGGCGTTTGTAGTCGATCCTCATGGCGACAAACATCGCAGCCAGGCCGGCAACAGCGAAGATCAATTGCTTGAACAGGAATTCGTAGGCCGATCCGTAACGCTCTTTGGCCATGACGGCCGACGCGCTAAAGACCATCACCAAGCCGATGAAAACCAGGATCGCGGTGACGGTGAACATCCAGCGATCGACACTGACGCGCTTGGCCATGGCATTTCATTTCATCACGGAGGCACCGGGGACGGAGATTTTTGATGGGAAAATTTTGGGCGGGGGATTACTTTCTTGGTTCGCGCAGCGGGTAGTGCATAACCACAGGGGACACAGGGGTCACAGAGAAACCCGGATTCGCTCTGTGACCCCTGTGTCCCCTGTGGTTAAGGCTTGCCGCTGCGCCGGCCAAGGGCCTGCACAGCTTCTTTGAAGACGCGTCCGCGATGTTCGTAGTTCTGGAACTGGTCGAAGCTGGCGCAAGCGGGAGCGAGCAGGACGATGTCCCCGGCGACCGCGGAGTCACTGGCCGATCGAACAGCATGGTCGAGGGTTTGGCATGGCATGATTTCGGATGCGCCGGCGATCTGCGATTCGATCTTTGCGGCCGCGGCGCCAATCGTGTACACGCGCTTTACTCGCGCGCTCAACAAATCATTGAGGACCGAGTAGTCGCTGCCTTTGTCCTTACCACCGAGAATCAAATGGATATTGGCGGGGAAGGATTCGAGCGCTTTGATGGTGGCATCTACGTTGGTGGCCTTCGAGTCGTTGTAGTAGTCCACGCCCGCAATCTGGGCAACGAATTCCAAGCGATGTTCGACAGCTTTGAAGTTGCGCACCGCATCGCGGATCTGCGCAGGCTGACAGCCCACGAGCGCGCCGATTGAGACCCCGGCGAGAACATTCTCCAGATTGTGCGCGCCTTTGAGCGGAATTTCCAAGAGCGGCATAATCTCGCGCTCGCGCTTGCCATCGCGAAAGAAAATACTACCGCCGCGAACGAAGGCGCCTTTCTCGACTTCTTTCTTGCGGCTAAACCAGAACATCTGGGCTCGTGTGCGACTGGCGAGGTCGGCCGTTGTCGGATCGTCCGCATTGAGGACTGCCAAGTCTTCGGGCTGCTGATTCTCGAAAATGCGAGCCTTCGCATTGACGTAGTTCGCGAAAGTTTTGTGCCGATCAAGATGGTCGGGCGTAATGTTCAGGACGACGGCAATCCGCGGGCGGAAGCTAACGATCGTTTCCAGTTGAAAGCTTGATACTTCGAGCACCGTCCAAGTATTTGGCTGAGCCCTGTCCACAAACGTGATGGCAGGCGTGCCGATGTTGCCGCCGACCAGCGTGGGATATTTTCCGGCGGCGATGATTTCACCGGCCAGTGTGGTGGTGGTGGTCTTGCCGTTGGCGCCCGTGATTGCGACCATCGGGCCGGGGAGAAACTGTGCGGCTAGCTCTACCTCGCCAATCACAGGTTCGCCCAACGTCCGCGCCTGTTCGAGTTGAGGAGCGTCGAACGGCACACCGGGGCTGACGACGATCAAGTCTTGTCCGCGAAACGTACGGTCGCCGTGGCCGCCGGTTTCGACGGTGATGCCGTGGTCAAGCAAAAGAAGAATTTCGTCGCGCAGTTCCGCTTCCGGCTTGGAGTCGGAAACGGTGACGCGAGCGCCGCGGGCTTTCAGAAAAAGCGCCGACGCCACGCCTGACTTGCCCAGGCCGACGACGAGCACGCGTTTGTTTTGCAAATCCATCAAGTTCAATTGGTAATTGAGCAATTTGTAATTTGGTAATTTTTGAACTCATGTTTCTTGATTTCGATTTTCACATTGCAAAATTACCCGATTTCCAAATTACTAAATCTCTTTTTTACCTCAGCTTCAAGGTCGTCAATGCGAACAACGCAAACACCAGCGATGCGATCCAGAAGCGCACGATCACTTTCGATTCCGACCATCCCAAGAGTTCGAAATGGTGATGGATGGGTGCCATCTTGAAAACGCGTTTCTTTCTTAATTTATATGACCCCACTTGAATGATCACGGAGAGCGCTTCGATGACGAAAACTCCGCCGATGAAGGGCAGTAACAGCTCCTGTTTGATCATAACGGCGACAGTTCCGATCGCGCCGCCCAGAGCAAGCGACCCCACGTCTCCCATAAAAATTTCGGCGGGATGAGCGTTGTACCAGAGAAACCCAATGGCGGACCCGACCATCGCGCCGCAGAAGATCGTCAGTTCGCCGACTTGCGGCATGCGCTGGAGTTCGAGATAGGTCGCGAAAGACGCATGACCGCTGACGTAGGTGAGTACCGCCAGAGCTCCGGCGGCAATCACGGTGCAGCCGATGGCCAGGCCATCAAGGCCGTCGGTCAAATTCACGGCGTTGCTCGATCCGACAATTACGATGACTACGAAAATTACGAAGGGAATGAATGCCAGGGGCCACAGTTGGGGATGGGTGAGCCACTTCTCAATCACGAGGTTCGGATGAAACTGCTTGAAGAACGGCACCAGCAACTTGGTAGAGTACATCCCGCGGTATTGCAGCGCGATGAGCGCGACTGCGATCAGGGTGCTGGCCACAATCTGCGAGCCGAGTTTGGCGCGGGCGGTGAGTCCGAGATTGCGGCGATGCACGACTTTCAGGTAATCGTCGGCGAAACCGATAGCAGCAAAGATGATCGTGGAAAGAACCGCAATCCAGACAAATGGATTACTTAAGTCCGCCCACAGCAGGGTCGGGACCACGATGCTGATAGTGATCAGCAGTCCGCCCATGGTCGGAGTGCCGGCTTTTTTCTGGTGCGCCTGTGGACCTTCCTCGCGAATGTATTGGCCGATCTGGAATTCACGCAGACGGCGAATGATGATCGGACCTACGATCAATCCGGTGAAGAGCGCGGTCAGGCTGGCGAACGCGGTGCGGAACGTAAGATAGCGAAAGATGCGGAACGGCGGAAAGTAATGGAACAGCTTCGTGTATAAGAGCCAGTAGAGCAATCCGCCTCCGAAACCAGTTCCCGGTTCTCAGTTCTCAGTAACCGCCTTCGAGTGAGTGCCGGCTTTCCGTTGCCAAACTTCTAAAGCCTTCTCCAGTTTCACACCGCGCGAGGCTTTCAGCAAAACAACATCGCCATCGCGCGTTTCACGGACTAACCAGTCGCCAGCTTCTTCTGGTGTCGCGACGAATTCCGCTTTCATGCCCGCTTCTTGCGCGGCTTCCACCATGGGCTCTGCCAAGCCGCGAACGCCGAGGAGAAAATCTATCTTCTTCTCCGCGATGTGGCGACCACACTCGCGATGCAATTGCTCACTGGTTGCGCCGAGTTCCAACATTTCACCGGCAACGACAATTCGCCGGCGCGCCGGAAGCGCGGCTAATGTTTCGACCGCTGCCATCAGTGCCTTCGGACTGGAATTGTAGCAATCGTTGAGCACTGTGATGTTACCCAGTTGGACGACCTGTCCACGTTTGTCGGCGGGCTCCAGAAAAGGCAGAGCGGCGGCGATGTCCGACGGCGTAATTCCATGCTCGAGCGCGACTGCGGCCGCGGCGAGCACGTTGTAGACGTTGTGCGTTCCCAACAGCGGGCTGCGCACCATTTGCCGAACTCCCTGCGTGATCAGATCGAAGCGCGTGCCTTCCGGACCAAGGACCTGAATGTTCTCGGCGCGAACATCAGCGGTCGACTTCATTCCAAACAAAATAACCTTGCCTTTGAAGTCGCGCCCGAACTGGCTGACGTATTCATCGTCGCCGTTCAAGATGGCGGTGCCGCCATGGGGAAGGGCTTCGATCAATTCGTATTTGGCGCGCGCGATTCCGGCGACCGAATCGAAAAATTCCAGATGCACCGGGCCGACGGTAGTGACCACGCCCTCATTCGGTTGCGCGATCCGCGACAGCGCGGCAATTTCGCCCGCGTGGGACATCCCCATCTCAATCACAGCCAGATCGTATTCCGGTTCCAGTGTGAGAAGGCCAAGGGGCAGTCCGAAATGATTATTGAAGTTGCCTTTCGTCTTGTGCACGCGATGCCGGATCGAGAGCAGGTGAGCGATCGCGTCTTTGGTGGTGGTCTTGCCCATCGAGCCCGTGATCCCGATGGCGGTCTTGCCCCACATTTTGCGCACCGCGGTGGCGAGAGTTTGCAGCGCGGTGAGCGTGTCGTCAACCGCCAGCAATGCGGTCTGCGCAGGATAGCGCGACAGTTGATCCTTGAGGACGATGGCTGCGATTGCTCCCTTAGTCAAAGCCTGCTCGACAAAATCGTGGCCGTCGAGTCGTTCGCCCTTCACCGCAAAAAACAGTTCGCCGCTCTGCACGGTGCGCGAGTCGATGGAGTATCCCTGCGCCAGAGCGCGCGGATCGTACTCGCCCGTGGCGGCGGTAAATTCGGCGATGCGGGAAAGTGACAGATTCATACAGTCTTCCCAGCGCTGCTGGCTCGGGCGGCTTCGCAGTCGTAGCCCAGAGTCTTCAGACTTTCCCGCGCGACTTCCACGTCATCGAAGGGGACGCTTCCCTCTTTTGTCACCTGTACTTTCTCATGTCCTTTACCGGCGAGCAGCACGATGTCGCCGGGCGCTGCTTGCCCGAGCGCGATCGCAATCGCTTTGCGGCGGTCTGGTTCCAGAGTATATTTCGCGCCCGATTTTTGCAGTCCTACAAGCGCGTCGTTCATGATTGCCAGCGGATCTTCGGAGCGCGGATTGTCCGAAGTAAGAACCGCGAAGTCGCTTCCCTTGCCTGCCGCCTCCCCCATCAGCGGACGCTTGGCGCGGTCGCGATCGCCGCCGCAACCGAAGAGTGTGATGACTTTTCCCTTGAGGCCGGCGCGGGCGACGAAGTCGCGAGCTAACGCGGTCAGATTGCGAAGCGCGTCGTCGGTGTGAGCGTAGTCGACGGCGACCGTGAACGGCTGACCGCAATCCACGCGCTCAAAACGTCCGGGGACAAGCGCCAGGTCGAAAATGCCTTTGGTGATTGCTTCGGCGGAGCAGTCGCGAGCATATCCGGCAGCGGATGCGGCCAGAACGTTATAGACGTTGACCTGGCCAATCATGGGCGACCACATCGCGAGCTTGCCCGAAGGCGTGATCATCTGGAAGCGCGTTCCGCGGCCCGTGATCTCAACGGACTCAGCGTGGAAGTCGCCGGCTGTCAGGCCGTAGGAGAGCACGGTCGAAATATTTTTCTTGCTCAGAGTCAGCAACTGGCGGCCATAGTCATCGTCGGTATTGATAACAGAAACGCGCGGCGGTGCGGTTCCGCAGCTTTCAAACAATACTTGTTTGGCGCGAAAATATTCTGCCATGGTGCCGTGATAGTCGAGATGGTCGCGCGTGAGGTTCGTGAAGACCGCGACGTCGAAGGGAATCCCGAATACGCGCTGTTGCTCGAGCGCGTGCGACGAAACTTCCATTACCGATTCCGTCACGCCTTCGGTCAGGCCTTCTGCCAACAGGCGATTCAATTCGAGCGACTCAGGCGTGGTATGGGGCGCGGAAAGCACTTTGCCGGCGACGTGATACTCGATCGTTCCCACCAGCGCGGTCTTGCGGCCGGCGGCACGGAGGACCGACTCGATCAGAAACGCAGTGGTGCTCTTGCCGTTCGTCCCGGTGATTCCGGTATTCGCCAAGCGCTCAGCGGGACGTTTGTAGAAATTCGCGCTGAGGCGTGCGAGCGCGCGACGTCCGTGCGGGACTTGCGCCCACGCAACCCCAGGGCGCGGAGTCTCCTCTGAAGAATCTGTAACGATGGCGACCGCTCCGGCGGCAATGGCCGCATCGATGAAGCGATTGCCGTCGCTGGTCTCGCCCTTCATCGCGACAAAGACCTTCCCCGGGCCGATGCAGCGAGAATCGTATTCCACACCGGTGATCGGCGGATTGCCGCTCTGGGAGAGCACTTCCGCGCCCTCGATCAGTTGTTGGAAGGTCATTGGAGTGATTCTATTGCACGATGCCCATTAGTGAAATAGGAGTTGTCATCCTGCGCGAAGCGAAGGATGACAATCTTAAGAAAATGGAAATCTCACCTGCCGAACCTCACCATCACACGCGCTCCAGCCGATACTTTTGCGCCGGGCGCGGGTGTTTGGTCGCGAGCTGTCCCGCTGCCTACAGCATCGAGGTCGAGACCTGCATCTTGCGCTGCTTCGACGGCGGCGCGCACATTCTTTCCCAGGAATGAAGGGACCGCAATGCCGCCTTCTTCCACATCAAGGACGACTGTTCCACTCGCGGGCAGGTTTGCTGCGGGAACATCGTCGGGCTTTGCGGATGGCGACTGCGCGGCCGTGGTCGGCGCGGGCAGCTCTTTCTGCGTCAGCGCGGCGGGCACTACTTGTGCCGCAATGGTCGCCGACTTCGATTGCGCGGCGGCCGGCGCGGCTCCGCTTGCGTCGGCCAGATCCAGATTCGATCCCAGGTGATCGGGCGATATTTCGTCGAGGTCTTTGTCGGGAGCGTTGCGGCGTGCAAGTAGAACCTGCCGGCTGGGCGGAATTTCAACGTCGTGCGGAACGTGCAGGTATTCGAGCACCTGCTGCGTCACACGCTGGAAGACGGGCGCAGACACTTGTCCGCCCTGATGCAATCCAACCGCGGAGTCGAGAATTACCGCCACCGAAATCTTCGGATCGTTGACTGGAGCGAATCCTGCAAACGACGCAACGTACTTGGTCTTCGAATAGGCATGCGTCGCCGGATCGACTTTTTGCCCGGTGCCGGTTTTACCAGCGGAGCTGTAGCCTTCCAGAATCGCTTTGCGGGCGGTGCCGTGCAACACGACCCCTTGCAGGATTTGGCGCATCTGTGCGGCAGTCAGAGAAGAAATCACGCGGCGACTCTCGGCCGGCTGAAACGAGATCGTCTGCGGCGCACTCTGCGGCTCGACTGTGCCCGCCACAATGCGTGGTGCGACCCATACTCCGTCGTTAGCCATGGTCGAAATCAACGCAATCAATTGCAGCGGCGAAATGCCGATTTCCTGACCCATGGAAATCGCGGCGAGGGAAACTTTCGACCAGCGATTCACGGGCTTGGTCATGCCGCGCGTCTCGCCGGGCAATTCAATACCGGTTTGCTGTCCGAATCCAAAGGCGCGAATGTATTTGTAAAAGCGATCGTCGCCCAGGCGCAATCCGACCTTGATCGCGCCCACGTCGCTCGATTCGGCGATGATGTCGGCCACCGAGAGCATGCCGTGCGGCTTGCTGTCGCGGATGCGCATGCCATTGATCACGATGGATCCCATCTGGCAGTCGAACATTTCGTCGGGGCGGGTAACTTTTTCTTCCAGACCGGCGGATATAGTCACGATCTTGAATGTGGAACCGGGCTCGTAAATGTCGCTGACGGCGCGGTCTTTCAAGGCATCGACAGTAATTTCTTTTCGCAGATTCGGATTGAACGTGGGCCGGTTGGCGAGGGCGAGAATTTCGCCGGTGCGTGGATTCTGAACGATCACCGTGCCCGCGATGGCTTTGGTCTGCTCCATTGCCGTTTCCAATTCGCGTTCGGCGATGTATTGAATGTTCTGGTCGACAGTGAGGACCAGGTTGTTGCCCGCCTCGGGCTGCTTCTCCACGCTCGAGAACCAGCGCTTGTGGGCGTCCACGGAGATCATCAGCTTGCCGGGTTTGCCCTGGAGCTCGGTATTAAATTGCCGCTCCAATCCACTGAGGCCTTGATCGTCCGTGCCGACGTAACCGAGCATCTGCGCCGCCAGTTCGCGCTTGGGATAGAAACGCTTGGGTTCTTTCTGAAAGTGAATGCCTTGCAGATTCATGGCGCGAATACGCTCGATGACTTCCGCGTCCGCCTTACGAGCTACCCAGCAAAATGTCTTGCGGGCGCGGCAATCGGCGAGCAACACGCGGGGATCGTCATGGGTGATGCCGGCAATCAGGCTGACCGTGTTGGCTAGATCGGGGATCTCCGTCGGCACAGCGAAAGCGGAGTCCACTTGAATCGACATCGCCAATTCACGGCCGGCGCGGTCGAAGATGATCCCACGTTTCGGCGAGAGATCAAAGCTGCGCTGCTGCTGATGTTGCGCTCGCTGCTCGAAATCTCCGTAACGGAAGACCTGAAGGTAGACAAGGCGAACGCAGATGACGACGAGCCACAGGCAAAGGAATCCGCTGAGGGCGTAGAGCCTTAATCTTGCGCCGGTGGGAGATTTGTCGGATGCCACTGTGCTCGGCTCTCAGTTCTCGGCTCTCAATAGCTCTTGAGCGTTCTTAGTCGACAACAGCTCTTCTCCCTGAGAGCTGAGAGCGTGGAGCTGCGAGCTTATCTATCTTGCCGAAACCACCGAGATCGGTGTTACGCTGGCCATCACTGGCGCGCTGGTATCGGCGTTCACATCGAGGCGCATGACCTGTCCCGGCTGCGGAGATTGCAAGCCCAGTTTGCGGGCCATGATGTCGATCCGCTCCGGGTCACGCAGCGATGCGTCTTCCAGCCTCAGGGCGCGATTCATATCCAGCAGGCCGTCGCGCTGACTGCGCAGCGCCTCAATCTGGTAGCCGTATTCAATCGCGCGAAAATGCTGGAGGGCGTATCCCATGACCAGCGCGAACAGGATGCAGAGTGCAATGCCAAATTGCTTCATCTCGCGCGCGCGGCGCGGGTCTTCGACCTTGACCAGACGCGAGTTGTCGATCGACTTCCGGAAGTAAATCTCCGGAGTTCCCTGCCAGCACGACTTCCGCCGGTGCGAATTTGCGTTGCCGATTGCCATCGCTGCACTCATGCTTATGCCACTCCGCGTAGTTCGTTGTCGAAGCTTGCGCTGTCCTGGCCAGACACAATCCAGGGTTCAACTTCCGCCATCAACTCGGCGTCCGTCTGCGTCCGTAGTTCGACGCGTTCGACGGTCGTCATTAGATCTTCGATCAGGGTTCCTGTAAACATTTCCGTACTTCCAATTTTCTTTTCCGGACTCGGCCTTGTTTTATTTTTTTCGTGGCCGCTCCGAAAATACTCCACCACAGAAATCTTGACCCGGCACGCCGTACAATCACCGCACCGGGAGCCCGGCGGTTTCTCCGGACAAACCCAAACTTTTTGCCGGCAAGGGTGCCGGCGCTACGCTTACCCGCGTTACATTCTTTCGGCGACGCGCATTTTTGCGCTGCGCGATCGCGGGTTGCGAGCAATTTCTTCTTCGGATGCGGTCAGCGGCTTCTTCGTCAGGACACGAAAGTATTTGTCTCTGCCGCCGCGTAATGCATCCTTGACGATCCTGTCTTCGAGCGAGTGAAAGCAGATGACCACCAGCCTTCCGCCCGGCTTCAGCACGCGAGGCGCCGCCTCCAGCAGTGCTTTCAGGTCGTCCAGTTCACGGTTTACGAAGATTCGGAGAGCTTGAAAGGTTCGGGTCGCCGGATGAATACGCTCATGTTTCATTGACCGGGCCGCGGCTGATATCACGTCGACTAATTGCTTCGTCGTCGATATCGGCCGCGACCGGACAATGGCTCTGGCGATTCTCCGCGACCTCCTTTCCTCACCGAATTCGTAAATCACATCGGC
>JAYTFO010000095.1:0-6058 GCA_043734305.1 Acidobacteriota bacterium
TCGCCCGAATCATTTTCAGTTCCAGGGTACCCGATAGCTGGAGGGCGGTGTGAAGGTGAGGAGTTCGGCTCTCCTACGAATGCTAGAATAACACGGCTCCCGCCGCGGATGGGAGGGATTTGGCCTTCACTCCAACAGTTTTCCACGCGTCGATGACAGCCCTGCGCTCAACGCTGGTGCTTCCAAAAAGATACACGGCGTTCTTAGTAGTCAAAGGGCGAACAGGTTGAAGATAGCTAAGTTGATCAAGTTCGCATCGCGCAATGCGGGGTACCGGATCTGACCGGCTTTCTCCCACGAGTGGCCTCCGAGCGCAGACGCCACCAGACAGAACGCGCGGATTGGAATGCCGAAATTGATGTCAACGCCGCCGTTGTCCGAATGTGCGTTGACGAACTTGGACACTTTGTTCGGTTGCGAGTCTTTGCCCACTTTCGGATCGTCGTATGCCGTTCCGGGACTCTTCGTCGAACACAGCGCCTTGCCGTGGGCGGTCTCCGTCGACTTCGATTTACGGTAGTTCCGGCTAGCCATCGACCTCAGCCCCAATGCAATCGGGCGAGGTCTCCTGTTCCTTGGCCTTTGCTTTCACGACTTCCTTCATTTTCGCGTAGAGCTGCTGGCAGACGATGACGATGAATGTGGCGCCCACCAGCAGGGCATCGCGAATCCCGTGAGTGTACCACCAGGAGAAGAGCAAGCCGAAGAGCATCGCGATCAACGCTACCAGCACGGCAGTCCAAGCGCGCAGCTTTGCAAAGCAGATTGCGATCAGGCAGGCGCCGATGATTACGATCACGTTCAAGACGCTACGCGCAGTGGGTGCGGCGTTTCCGGCGTCGGTTTCGGCGATATGCGCCAGAAGCTCGACTCCGCGCATCCACCCTAAAGGGGTTTCATGTTCGTCGATACCACGGAACGCACCGCCAAAAAAAACGATTTTATCGCGGAGTGGCCTCGTGGCCGCAATGTCTCGGTCTGCCGCGGCTTGGAGAACCGCGCCGGTCCAGAAGTGAACCCGTTGGGTCCCGGAAGTATGGCCATAGTAGTTGATCGTCCGCTCGCCGTCTTCGCCGCCCGGACGCATCATGCCGGCCGCCTTCAGAAGTTCGATAGGAAGCGCTAGCAGTTTGCCGCGGTCCGTGGAAAAGGATCGACGGTAGCGGCGCACCGCTTTATCGCTGTCCGCGGTGACTGTGGCCACGGCAGTGAGGGGGGATCCAGCGCCGCCCAGCACTTCTTCAGTATAGAAAAAGCCGGCGCGATTCGAGTAGGAGGCGCGCCGGGCCCAGACGACCGGCACTTCCATCGTGGTTCCGGTGGCAACACTAGGGGTCGCCGGAGTGAACCACTTCCTGCCGGCCAATACCTTGTAGTCAGGGTGGGATGTATCGATATCCACGGCGATCGCGCGCGCTCCCAACGTTACGATCGAATCGATCACGCGTGCAATTTTGTCGGGCGAAAGCGGACGATTGGAATGAAAGATCTGCCGGAAATCCTCATCCGAAATTTGCACTACTGCTACGGGGCTTTTCTGCGGTTCGACCTGGTGCGCGATTACGCGGACCAGAGGCTCCTCCACCTGTTTTATCACCCCAACTGCGTCGAAGATCACGGCGGCCGGTATGAAGACAACAACCGGTAGAATCAGATGCAAAGCGCGATCGGGGAAGCGCACCCGGAGCCAGAGTTCGCGCGCTTTACTGGCCAGGCGCATTCGATTTCTCCGCGGCTTGCGCAAGGAAGGCGCGGTACAAGGTTCGCCTGGCGTTCCTGCGCTCGATGTCGGCGTTGTCCGTCCAACTGCTCATCACGGCTCGCAGCTCGACCTCACCCTTGGTAACCTCGTCCGCGCTGGGGCCGCTGCGGACGATCAGCACCCAGGCGGCGTCACGAGAATCGTGTCCCTTGAGATGAACCTGATACAGGCCGGTTCCGAGTGTGGAGGGATCTACCTTCACAGTGTTTCCATCCCATGGAAGCTTGACCAGACGGGTGAACTCCAGTTCGTACTTTCCCGGTGCCAGGCCCCGTAAAACCCGCGAGAAATCGATGCCGGCGGCGCTTTGTTGCACAATGGCATCGTTGAGCTGGCCGTCTCCCAAGGTGATTGCGCTGACGAAAGTATCAGGATCGGACCTGAGCTTGCGCATGATTTCCTCGACGAGTGAGGCCCAAATCCCCTGCCGTGGGACGGGATTGTTTGGCATGAACAACGGTGGGGCGCAGTCTTCGTTGGCATTGCAAGTGCGAGCCCGCAAATTGCCGGATCGTTCCAAGATGGCAATTTTCGCGTATCCAGTGGCAAACGGAGACGGTGGCGTGATTTCGGCGCCTGGAGCGAGCTGGCACCCTGCCTGGAGCTCGGCTTGCGGCATCGATTTCAGCCGCCATGTGCCAATGACGGTCAAAATGTGTCCGGCGGACTCTACGTTCGGCGGAAGTGGCGGACACAGCGGAGCCGCCCGAAGAATTGAGACTGTCAGTCCGGTAGCCAGGTACCAGATTGACAGGTTGATAGGCCGCATGGCGGCACCTCCTAAGATCACCGCCGGCTTGATCACCGCTGGAGATCCGGAATCACGATGCACCTGAACCCCACTGTATTGTTGCCGGTGAGTTCGACCGCTTTTTTCCACTGCAGGCCGGCATCCTGCCAGATTTCGGCGAAACTGCCGCCGGCCACCACGGCCCTTTCCCCAGTATCCGTCTGGGCGAGGGTGGATGTCCATTCACTGACGTTCCCGATCAGATTGCGAATTTTCCACTCATTCTCTCCCCTCTCGTATGCATCGACAGGAGCAGGAAAATGGCTCTTGTTGGCTTTAGACCCAGCGAGATTCGCCAACTCGGGCTTCTCCTCATCATTCCAAGGAAACTTCCAGTTCCTATCAGCTCGCGCCGCAAAGGCCCATTGCGCCACGGACGGCAGCGTCCCACCTATAGAAGCGCAAAATGCCTGTGCTTGAGGCCATGAAATATTCACCATGGGTTGCCGACCGTCGGTCCAACCGCGGTTGAAGGAAGGTGCCCGCGGCATTGTGCCTTTCCAAAAGTCCTGGAATTGTTTGACGCTAACCTCCAGCTTCTGCATCCAGAACGGAGCTTCCTTATCGGGGACCCACATGAAAACGGAGCCGTCCTGCTTCCGGGAAACCCACTTTCTGGCGGAATCTACCGAAACCAAGCGAAGGTCGCCGGCGATCCCATTCCCGGTTCGGCGGACCTTTTCTTCCAGGCGATCACGCTGGAGTTTTTTCGCCGCGGCTGCATACACTCCGGCCGGATTTTTATCCAAGAAGCGCTCGATCTTGCTCGTGTCCGCACATTCCTCCACTGTGTTACAGGACTTAGCCGCGTCCCATTCTTGCGCCTCTGGGCCAAACCGTTTGAGACGGAAGTCCGCCGATTCATCCCCGCCGAATATTCCCACGGTGGGAGTCTGCCTGGAGGAAAGTGCGGCCAAGCGGCGGCGGGCGAGCAGCGCCAGCTCGGTGGCGGTGCAGTATCCATCACCTGAAATGTCGCACTTGCCGGTTTCGAGCAGATCGAGGAGGATTCCGGTGAACAGCGTAGCTCCGCGCGGTCCTCCGTCCGCGATGGCGGGCTGGCGCGCTTCGGCTGAAGTAATCAGAACGCGGCTCACTCCTATACGACCGTTCCCCCGCGTTCGATCGGACGCAAGCCGGGGAAGGGCCACTCCACTTTTGCAGGCGTCCAGAATCACCAGTACGTTTCGGGAGGGGGCGCTATCGAGCTTCTCGAGGACAGTACGAATCTTGAGCAGTCCTGCCGATGCGTCGGGAGCCGGGGCATCATATGGCGCCAGATAGCCGACCGGGTCCGCGATCCCGTCAGCTTTTTCGCTAAGACTCACTCCGTGGCCGGCGAAGTAGACGATGAGGTCGTCTTCCGCAGAGAGCCTGGAAACGACCTGATCCAGGTACGCGCTTACTCGAGCGGCCGTGGCCAAGTTTCCCAGCGGGGCATCTTCTACCGCGACATATCCGAAAGCTTGGGGAATGACCTTGAGGACCTCACGGGCACTTACCTCGGCGGCTTGGACTGGGCTCCAGGCGTCGGAGTTCTGGTAGGTTCCCACGCCGATGACTGCAAGGACACGCCTCCCGGAACCTGGACCGCCGGGTTCTGGAGGCTGGGCGTAGGCAGGAATGCACAAAGCTGCACCGCAGAACCAGACCAACGCCCTGATACACTGAAAAGATGCCAGCGTCCGGGATTCATTTCCAGCATATCTGGTGTTATTCCGGGCGCTAGCGTAAACACTTTTCGTAATGGACACAACATCTCCTGCGATTAACGTAACCATGTGAAGACACCGACAGTGATTTGTACAAATGGGGTGTGGCTGCTACCAGTAGGGAAATAGCTCTTAGCCTCCACGCGAAGTCCGATTCGCGACTTGGCCGGGAAGAACTGAGCGCCGACACCAGCCAGGGAAGCGAACGAACCTTCTTTCAAGCGGACCTGAGTGGCGGCGTCAGAGAGCGTTCCCGAGATCCTCAATGGGGCGGCGTACTGAACCAGAGTATCGGTACGAGCCTGGACGCTGCCCGCCCCAATTGCCAGGTATGGGACAAAGCGGCGCGTGACGGGAAACCGGACGTGCACGCTGGCGGCGCCGACAATGGCATTGGTCTTGGTTTCGACTTGGAATCCACCGCCGAGATCGGCCTTAGCACGCCCTCCGGCGAGGAAGGCCGCCTCCGCCACGAATTGGTAACGCGACGACATTCCCAGTCCGACGTGAAGCTTGCCGGACGGTCCGCCGCGGCCCTCCACCCTGTAAGTGATGACGCCCGGCAGATTGACACGGGCGCCCCCTACATCGCCCGCCGCGTAGCCTCCGGAGACTCCGAATTCGATGACGCCGGTGCGTAGGGGATCGACATTTGGACCCGTCTGGTGCTGGGCAACAGCCGTTGCAGCGGCGATTAACAGGGTAGCAAGAATGCGGCTTGCGGTCATAGCTGGATTTAATAAACCTTGAAGAAAACCCCGACGCTAGCGCGCCCGAGAGTTCTCGTGCCAGGACCGGCGAAGAAGCGCAAGTCTACGGTGAGCCCAAGCCGCTCAGTGAAATAGTACCGGGTGCCGGCGCCTGCAGAGCCGACTAGGTCGTTAGCTTTGGTGGAACCCGAAAATGTCTGTCCTGGCGCATCGCCAACAACGGCTTGCTTGAGTTCGAAATGAGTCCTCACGAAGCCCGCTCCGACGCCCGCATAGGGCACCAGCCTGGGGCTTCTGACCAGCGGAAGGCGCACCAGCAGGGAGACATTGCCAATTCGGGCGCTGGAATGCGCATCCACGGAGACGCGCCTCAATCGCGAGGTGGTCTCGTCCAAGACGTAGTCGCGGTTGAAGGCCAGCGAGCCGCCCGCTAGATAGGAGTAGTCCGCCTGAACCATAAACCGCCGGGTAAAACTGTAGTCTACCTGGACACCGATGCTGCCATTGGTGTTTGGGGTGAGGAGTTGGGCAGGAGTGAGGCCGGAACTGAGAGCCGTGGTGGAGATGCGGTTGACGCCGCCAATGAAAGTGAAGCCTCCGAAACCTTGTATATGTAGGTCGCCTTCCCGAACAATCGCGACGTCCTGAGCAAAAGCTAAGCCCTGAATCAGAAATGCGACGGCCAGCCAATGGCGCATATGCGATTATACTCGATACTGCTATTTAGTGCACGGGCAAACTTAGCAGGCAAATTTAACAGGTAATAGACATCCTGCGACAGTCGAACCACATTAACAGGTCCAGGCTGAAGTGAATATGGGTGTGTCTATTTTAGGACGACGGATAAGCCCTGGCAGACCAAGGACTTAAGTGATTCGAGAGGGCGGTGGGATGTGGCAAAAGGCGGGGATATGAAGATATCCCCTGAGATGTGGGTCAGTGTTGGGGCAGTGCTGTCCGGTTATCGTTTGAGAGGTTGCCGCTAACCCACTGTAGCAGTGCGGGATGAGTGGCTTTGAGCGCGTTTTCGACTTGGACTTTTTTTCGTCGTTCGACTGATGTAGTTCTGGGCTGCGGGCGAAGA
>JAYTFO010000096.1:0-3602 GCA_043734305.1 Acidobacteriota bacterium
TGCCCTACTTAGGCTGATTCCCGACAAACCTGGCCGGTTTGGTGCGTTCGGGCGTCCTGAGGAAGAGGATCGCCTGCGAATCTGTGTATTCGGCGTGCCACCGTGCGTCTAGCAGAAGGCCCTGGGCGAGCGCACCGGTGGGTGGAACCAGGACCGCCTCCACACCACCTTGGTCGAGGACCTGCTTCCATCCAGTCTGAAGTTGCGCAGCCTGTTGGAACTGGTGCAGAAGATCGTCACCGTAGAGGTCAGCCCGGCCGTCTACAAACACGCGATATGCCGGATAGAGCTTCCAGATGGCATAACCTCCCCAGTCGTAGTAGACGAACAAGCGCGCCGGTAGTGCATGAGAGCGGAGGAATTCCACCGCGTGGGCGGGAAACTGTTCGGCCTCGGTCCGGGCCTGGTTGTGGACCAGTCCAGTCCAGCGGGTCACGGCAAAACCAGCCATCAACAGCAGAACGGCGGCGCGGAAGGCAAACTGGATGCGGACGGAAGTCATACGCGGTCGGGCTCGCAGTATTTCTTTCGAGGACAAAAGGCCGGCAACGGCGGCGGCAATGATGGGCGTAGCCATGAGTACGAGAAGCGGGATATGGCGCACGGCGTCGAGCGCCGCGAGAATCGTCAGGAAGAGAGGAGCGAGTATTCGCGCCTTAGGACGGCTGTGGGAACTGGCCAGCGCCCACAACAGCGCCACCCAGATCAAGAACACTGGCAGGTAGTGGAGTTGGTGGAAGTCAGGCGGAAACCACTCGTTGATGAACGAACGCATCCCCGGAGAGCGCACGACGTCCAACGGATAACGATAGAGCTGCGCTCCGCTGGGATTGAGAGGGACCAGCGCCAGGCATGCTAGCAGGAGCAGCCCGAGGCGCCCGAGTTGTGGCCGCGCGTCCGTCCAGGGGGTTTCACCCACTGCGGTCTCCCAAACCAGACCCGAGCTAAACGCGATCAGCAGCGCCGGGCCAAACGCAAAGCCGGCATGCAGGTTGATCCAAAGAAGGAAGAGCGGTGGAATCCAGAATAGAAAGCGGGGCCGTTCTTGTCCACGATCGAGCAGCCACAGGAGAAGACTCGCGAGCGCGAACGTGAACATCTGCGGACGCACTCCCCAGGCCGGTGCGGCCGCTAACGCGCCGAGAGTAAGAGCCGTCGCCGCCGCACCCGTGTCTTTCCCGGGACAGCGCATGTAAAGGAACGCAAATCCCGCGGTTGTCACCAGCGCGGAAAATATGATCAGTCCCGCTGCGCCCGCGTACTTCCAGATTTCGTAAAACACGACTTCCGACAACCACTCGTGCGAGACCCATGGACTTCCAGCCCGCGTGAAGGAAAACGGGTCGGCGTGCGGGATGCTTCCCGTTTCCATAATCCATTGTCCGGTACGGAGGTGCCACCAGAGATCGGGATCGACCGCATTACGGGCGGTCATGGCGAGCAGGCCCATGAGCAGTATCCCGGCAAAAACCTGGGCGCGGTCTAGATGAAGAATCTTCATTGCGAGCGTTGGTCGAGATTATAGAATCAATGTCTCGAAACTCTCCCTATGGAATTCCTGGCGCATCGTCGAAGAAGCGAGAGGGTGGCGGCCCTGTTTCTGCTGGCGATGACGCTCAGTCACGCTGCCATGGTGTTCAAGCTTGCGCCTTCGTTGCGCAACGGATACCAGGATTTCACGATTTTCTACACCGCGGGCACAATGGTGCGCACCGGGCAGGCGTCAACTCTTTACGATCCAGTTGCTCAGTACCGCATCGAAAAGGAATTTGCGCCCGACGTTCGCATCCGGCAGGCCGCACTGCCCTATATCCATTCTCCGTTCGAGGCACTCATCTTTGTGCCTTTTACTTTCCTGGGATACGTGCCGGCTTATGCGCTGTGGAGCGCACTGAACGTCGTGATCCTCGCCTTCAGCCTGATACTCCTCAGAAAGCATTTCGCGGAGATTCAGGTTCTTCCGCCTGCATTGCTGGGGCTGGCAGCAGCCGGATTTTTCCCAATTGCGATCGGGCTGATTCAGGGCCAGGATACGATTCTCGTTCTGCTTAGCATCGCGCTCGCCATGGTCTTACTCAAAGATGGCCGGGACACTGCTGCGGGGGCGGCGTTGGGCCTTGGACTGTTCAAGTTTCACTTTATGGGCCCTCTGGCTCTGATCCTCGCGATGCGCAGGCCGCGGTTACTGGCTGGCTTTGTCCCGATCGCACTGCTTCTTTTTGGGATATGCATTGGGATGGTCGGGGTGCAAGGCGTCGTTCACTACGTGAGGTATGTTCTACAACTTGAAAGCAGCGGCGCGGGCGGAGCGATTGTGGCGAGCGACATGCCGAACCTGCGCGGTCTGATCGCCCGTTTGTTGGGCGGGTGGTTGGGGCCACTCTGGAGTATGGTATTGACGGGCGTGTGTTCCATCGCCGTGTTCTTGGCGTCGTTGTGGAGAGTCAAAAAAGTCGAAGAGTCGGTCCACCGTGCGTTCGCACTCGCAACCATCGCGGCCATCCTGGTCAGCTATCACGCCCTACCCTACGATTTGGTCCTTATATTTCCAGCCGTGCTGGTGCTGCTGGCCAAAGCGCTTCAACAGGACAGAGGCGTGAATCGAGCAGATGTTGTGCTGCTGGTTCTATTCTTCCTTACGCCATTTTACGTCTTGCTATGGTTAAGATTCTCTCAGTTCACCTGGTTTGGTTTGCTGCTGGCCTGGCTACTGTGGAGACTTGGCCGTTCGCCGGTAGCTCCCGAATCGTTCGTCGCGGAGGTGACGTAGTATCGAGATTCTTTCAGATTCCGAGACCGTTTCAGCGTCAATGTGAAGCGCGATCATTGAGCGGCGACAGACTTTGTTTGACGATCGGCAGGACGCAATAGGACGACAACCAGCATCGGAAGGTACAAGAACAGAACGCTCCACAGCCCTACCTGCTGCATCGTCTGCGGAGTGTGATACCACCGCCAGATTCCCGCTCCCCAACTCAGGCCAGCAGTCCAGACAATTTCGCGGCGCGTCTTCGGAATCAGCCAGAGAATCAACGCGTCAAAGAACCAGCGTTGCGGCATGACCGCTGCCGTGAGCAGCAGAAATACGTCTCGATCACGAAAGCGCAGCAGCGCCAGCGCGAGCAAAGGTCCGGGCAACACCAAAAGCGGAATGAAGTGTTGGTAGTATCCGAACTGTCCCGCCCACCATAGCGGCCAGTGTGGCATTACTATCAGGCTGAGGACAGCCACCACCAAGCATGCCACAACGCCGCGCCGACTCAGGTGGTTCAGCGCTACCGGAAGCCCAATTTGCGGTTTCGCCATGGTGACCGGCAGCAAGAGAGGGAAGAAGGCACTGGCAGTTATCAAGGGTGCCCATTGCGCTGTGAGTATTCCGGCCCAGTACGGATACGCCAGAAAAACCAGCAGCCGGTGATAGCCGTGGCGCGTCATTCCAAATGCCAGCAGCCCGGAACTCACGCCGTAGAAGAGTGCTCCCGCTAACTCCGGACGCAACCACACAAAAGGCAAGGCGAAGAAAGCTGCGGTTAGCGGATACTGCTGGTAGGGCGTGTCATACGGATTCCGACCGGCGAGCATGGACCGCGCTGCGCGGATCG
>JAYTFO010000097.1:0-2970 GCA_043734305.1 Acidobacteriota bacterium
CCGCGCGTGATGGACTTGCTCAAGCAAAACAAAATGGACGATGTTCTGGTGCTGGTCGGTGGCATTATCCCCGATCAGGACATTGCGAACCTGAAAAAAATTGGTGTTGCAGGAATTTTCCAGCCCGGTACACCGATGGACGACATCGTCAAGTTCATCCGCGAACACGTGAAGCCGCAGAGCGTGCCGGCCGGATAATGCCGGAGTCGGATATCCGTCCCGCGCGAAACCGCATTATATGTCGCATTCGATTTTCCCGGTGTTCTCTGTGCTCCCTGTGGTGAAGACCTGTCTCGGCGGCCAATGAAGTCCCAGTTTTTCCAAATCGACCGACTCGAAAACACCAACCTTCTAAAGGTAATTTCTCCCGACGGCACCAACCGTCTGACGCGTGCCTGTATACTCGCACTGACTGCCGCCATAGACGACCTGGGCGAGCAACCTGCGCCGCTGATCATCACCGGCAATCGCAACTTCTTCTCCGTCGGCGCCGACCTCAACGAAATCGCCGCTCTGACCGGGCTGGAAGCGTATGAGTTCTCCCTTATGGGGCAAACGCTGATGAACGCAATCGCAAGTTACGCTGCGCCGGTCGTCGCCGCCATCGAAGGCCACTGCATGGGTGGTGGCCTTGACCTTGCGCTCGCCTGTCATCGCCGGATTGCCGCTCCGGGCGCGGTCTTTGGACACCGCGCCGCCGCACTCGGCTTGATCACCGGTTGGGGCGGAACACAACGCCTGCCGCGCCTGATCGGAAAGGGAAAGGCATTGGAGTTATTCGTCGCGGCGGAAAAAATCAACACTCTGCGTGCGCTGGAAATTGGGTTGGTGGATGCGATTGCCAAAGACCCTGTGGCGGAAGCTCTCCACGTCATTAACGGCAAAAAAGATACCCAGTTGCCTGATTAAAGCGCGGCAAGGTCCCTCAGAACACCAGCGACCAGTTCAAAAACGCTCCCATCCATACCAGGTTAAGAAATCCGAATGCCGCAAAATAGAAACCAAACTGTTTCCAGTTCCATCGCCGCTCGGCGTAACTTCCCAACACGACAAACGCGGGATAGACCAGCAGCAAATATCGGGCAGCACCCAGTAGCGGACGTCCGGTGTACATCAGCATTTGACAGATCACGGCGAGCGCAAACAATTTGTCTTCAAGCCGTACCTCGCGACGCAGGCTCAGAGCCGCCATCAACACGACCAGTCCGAGCTTGATGGCCAGTAGTCCATCGTGTTCCGCCACGATTAGTCTCACCGCTTCGCGAATGCTCGCCCAAGGTGGCGCGAGTGTCGAGCCCTGATAGATGCGATAAGCCTCGACGACTGACAGCCTTCCCGTCCAGTGTAGCCATCCCCAATAGGTCAGCAATCCCATTGGCGTGAGCAACACGATCATCGATGAAACGCGCCGGCTGCGCAGCGCGAGTAATGCCAGCGGAATTGCCACCAACACTCCCGACGGACGGGATACTCCCGCCAAAACTCCGCAGGCTGTCGCCGCCCACCAGTCGCCTTCGCGAGCAAATATTACTGCCCAGACAATCAACGCCAGCGTCAGCGATTCCGCATAGCCCGCGAACAGCACGAAGCTGGTCGGCCATACGCATACCAGCAGCAGCATGCGTAGCCTGCCTATGTCTGTTAACTCTCGCCCCAAACGTAGCAGGCCCCAGAAAAAAGAGAATGCAGCCACCGTTGAGACGAAAAGCGCCGCCACGGTCAACGGCAACACCGAACTCACCAGCCGGATGGCCGCTGGGTAAAGAGGATAGAAAATGACAGCGCGGGGCAGATCGTAACCGTGCTGCGCAATCCGCAGATACCACAGCGTGTCGAAACGTTCCCAAACGCCGACCAGCGCGTAGTGCCAATTGCCGGGCGTCGCTAAGTGCTCGGTGAGCGCGTTGCTGTGAATAAGGGCCGGATCGGGACGGAGGAGAAACGAAAGCGCAGTCGCGATCGTCGAATAAGAGATTCGCAACGCCGCCGCGAGAGTGAGCGCGATCTTCCAGTCGGGCCACGTTTCCAGCCTGCGTAACATTTTAGGATTGTAGCCCGTGTGCTTGACCGTAGCGCCGACGTCCTCGCCGGCAGTCGCGAGAGCACCCTGCCCTCGCTTTCCATTCCTTAAAAGCGGCGTTAGCCGACGGGGCGCTGGCGCTACACCGCTGCTATAGTAGTGTGTTTCCGAATCGCACTCATGGCTGACCGCACCGATTCGACCACGATGACTGTCAAAAACGTCCTCGCCACAAAAGTGGACGCTAGTTCGCTGCGCTTTGAGTCCAACATGCGGGCGCTCGCCGATCAGGTCGCACAGGTCCGCAATCAAGAAGAGATTATTCGCGAAGGCGGCGGCCCGAAGGCGATTGAAAATCAGCATTCCAAAGGACGCCTTACCGCTCGCGAGCGCATCAATCTGCTCGCCGATCCCGGAACATTCTTCGAACTCGGAGTCTTTGCTGCGCACGGCATGTACGAGGAATGGGGCTCCGCTCCCGCCGCTGGAGTGGTTACCGGGCTTGCGCGCGTCCACACCCGCCTGGTGATGCTGATCGTGAACGACGCTACCGTAAAAGCCGGTGCGTTTTTTCCGATGACCGCCAAGAAAGTGATTCGCGCGCAGAACATCGCCATCGAAAACCGCATCCCGACGATCTACTTGGTGGATTCCGCCGGGGTGTTTCTGCCTTTGCAGGAAGACGTCTTCCCCGACACCGACGACTTCGGGCGTGTATTCCGCAACAACGCGGTCATGTCGGCGATGGGCATACCGCAGATTGCGGCCATCATGGGAATGTGCGTCGCGGGCGGCGGATACTTGCCCGTCATGTGCGACAACGTTTTAATGACCGATGGCAGCGGCCTTTTTCTTGCTGGCCCTGCGCTCGTGCAAGCGGCGATCGGACAGAAAATTTCGGCCGAAGAATTGGGTGGCGCCGCGATGCATTCTGCGATCAGTGGTACGGT
>JAYTFO010000098.1:0-5154 GCA_043734305.1 Acidobacteriota bacterium
AGCGGCGAAGAGGCGTATCCCGACAGCAACTCGCGCAACGTCTCAAACTCCAGCAGGCGCGCGCTGCTGTGCGTCATCGGACTGGGCACGAAAGACATCGTCTTTGATGGTACAACGGAAGTAATAATCAGCCAGGGAGCGATTCGTGAAACAGCACAGCTATGAAGTTCGCGTGGATTGGACCGGCAACGACGGCGAGGGCACGAAGACTTACCGGAGCTATCGGCGGGATCACACCATCGCGGCGGAGGGTAAGCCGCTGATTCCGGGATCGAGCGATCCGAACTTTCGGGGCGACGCGTCCCGCTACAATCCCGAGGAGCTTCTGGTGGCGAGCCTTTCTTCCTGCCACATGCTTTGGTACCTGCATCTGTGCGCGGTAAACCATGTGACCGTGATCGAGTATCAGGACGCCGCTTCCGGAGTAATGCAGGAAGGCGAGGATGGGTCGGGAGAGTTTGTCCGTGTGACGCTGAGGCCGAAGGTCAAGATCGCTGCGGGCAATGACGATGATCGCGCCCGTGCACTCGCCCTTCACGAAGAGGCCCATCGCTTTTGCTTTATTGCCCGGTCGGTGAAGTTTCCGGTCGAGGTCGTGCCGGAGGTTTAAGAATGTAGCGCCGCCCCTTCGACAAGCCGAGGGCGCGCGCCCTCAGCGGCCGGCAAGGTGCCGGCGCTACATGCTAGAATCTGGTGGGGTTATCTCCTTAGTTAAGCTCAGGCTCCCGGCTTTGATCGAACTTGCACCTTCGATTCTCGCAGCTGACTTTGCCCACCTCGCGGACCAGGTCGAACGGGCCACGGCGGGGGGCGGCAGCGTGATCCATGTGGACATCATGGACGGGCATTTTGTGCCCAATTTAACGATCGGGCCGCCGCTTGTAAAATCGCTTCGCAAGGCAACCCGGCTGCCGCTCGACTGCCATCTCATGATCGAGAACCCGGACGACTTCATCGGCCACTTCGCCGAGGCGGGAGCGGATTGGATTTCAGTTCATCAGGAAGCTTGCCGGCACCTGAACCGTACATTGCATCTGATTAAGAGTCACGACTGCCTGGCTGGGGTGGTGATCAATCCGGCGACGCCGGTCGAGACACTGTCGGAAGTGCTCGATATTGTCGATTATGTGCTGGTAATGAGCGTGAATCCGGGGTTTGGCGGACAGCAGTTCATCCCCGCAACGCTCGGCAAGATGCGAAAGTTGGCGGAAATACGGGCTGCCCGCGGATATTCCTACCGCATCGAAGTTGATGGCGGAGTGGCGCTGGATACGATCGGCGAGGTGGTGCGTGCAGGAGCGGAGATTCTGGTCGCGGGCAATGCGGTTTTTGGCAACGGCGATCCCAAGGCGAATGCTTCGGCATTGCTCGAAGCGGCACGCAGCGGGTGTAGCGAGGTCAGAGGTTAGAGGTCAGATTGCAGAGGTAGGTTCAGAGGTTTTCATTCTATGCGTCGTGTTTTGATTGCCGGATTACTCGGGCTGCTGGTGTTTTCGGTGGCGTGTACTAACAAGAAGTCTGCCAACCCGTTGGCGAACGTGGACTCCAAGCAGCCCGACAAGGTGCTGTTCGATCGGGCGATGGATGCGATGCGGCACAATAAATTCGACGTGGCGCGCATCACTCTGCAAACGTTGATCAATACCTATCCGGATTCGGAATACATCGCCCGCGCCAAGCTGGCAGTGGCGGATTCCTGGTACGCGGAGGGTGGCTCGACCGCGCTCCAGCAGGCGGAGATCGAGTACAAGGATTTCATGACGTTCTTCGCCAACATGCCCGAGGCGGCTGAGGCGGCGCTGAAGGTCGCCAATATTCACTATCAGCAGATGGAAAAGGCCGATCGCGACTACACCCATGCGATGCGAGCCGAGGAAGAATATCGCTCCGTGATTCAGCAATATCCGGACAGCAAGCTGCTCAAGGAAGCCAAGCAGCGGCTGCGGGAAGTGCAGGAAGTACTGGCGCAGCGCGAATACAACATCGGACGTTTCTACTATCTGCGGCAAGCCTATCCGGCGGCAATCGCGCGGCTGCAAACCCTGGTGGACCGCTATCCGTTATACAGCGGTGCCGACGAAGCTCTGTATTTGCTGGGACAGACTTACGAGGGCGAGATGGCCATGATTCGGTCGAACTCGAGGCTGAAGGAAGGCACCAAGGCCAAAATGCTCGAGGAGTTCGAGAAAGGCGCGGCTGCGGCGTACGGCAAGGTCATCACGCGCTATCCAGCGATGGACCGGGCTCTCGATGCCAAGGCACGCCTGGAGGCATTGCATCTGCCGGTGCCGCGGCCTACGCGCGCCGCCCTCGAATTGAATAAGAAGGAAGTGGCCAGCCGGAGCGAGCCCAGCATGATGTCGAGCGTGATGGGAAGCTTCACCAAGCATCCGGACATGGAACGGGCCACTAAAATCGGCGAGCCGACCATGGTCGATCCGAAGCCGGTGAATGCGACCGAAGTCGTTCAGGCTGTGACCCGAGCCATCACGAGCAGCGCGGCTTCGGACGACAAGATTGGCGTACAGACCATCAAGGGGACTCCGGCACCGAATCAGGAACCGCCGCGCTCGGACGATCCTGCCGTTCCCAACCCAACCGCTGCGGTGGCGCCACCTGCCGAGCAGGCTGCGCCTCCTGAGCCAGTGGCAGTGGCCGCCGATCAAACGCCCAATGCGGCGCCTGATCCCAATGAACTCAAGCCGAACGTGGAAGATCCGACGGCCCTCCCGCCTCTGCAACAGAACAATGAACTGGCAGCTGGGAGCACGGCGACGACGACCAACACGACTGCGAGCCCGTCCAACTCCCCTGCGAAACCGGATGAGCTGGTGGATATTTCTACCAGCAAGAAGAAGAAAAAGGGCCTGGCGAAACTGAACCCGTTTTAGCGTGGGTCGCGATTGAACGTAGGATAGAGGCGAGGCAAGCCTCGTCTCTACAGTAAATTTCTTCGGATTTCTTCCTGGCAGAACCAGCCCTGTCAATTCTTTAATTCGCTTTTTATTCGCTTTATGCTAAACTGACCAAAAATGATGTGACGGCCCGCACTTTTTACTCCAGCCTGCGGGTGTAGGCTACGGGGATTGATAGTCCAATCCTCAAGGAATTTAAATAAAGTCAGGAGCAGGCATGATGGCAGACGAACGCGCTAAAGCGATTGAACTTGCAGTCTCTCAGATTGAAAAACAGTTTGGTAAGGGATCCATCATGCGGCTGGGATCGAAGGAAGCCATCGTCCCCATCGCCGTCATTCCGACTGGATCGATTTCTTTCGACGCCGCTCTGGGCGTGGGCGGATTCCCGCGCGGACGCGTGGTCGAAGTCTTTGGCCCGGAATCCTCCGGCAAAACCACCATCACGCTGCAAGTGATCGCCGAGGCGCAGAAAATGGGCGGCATGGCGGCGTTCGTCGATGCCGAGCACGCGCTCGATCCCGGCTACGCGAAAAAACTGGGCGTCGATGTGGACAACCTGCTGGTCTCGCAGCCCGACTATGGCGAGCAGGCGCTCGAAATCACCGAAGCGCTGGTGCGCTCGAACGCCATTGACGTACTGGTCGTGGACTCGGTCGCCGCGCTCGTCCCGAAAGCTGAACTCGACGGCGAAATGGGCGACAGCCACATGGGATTGCAGGCGCGTCTGATGTCGCAAGCGCTCCGCAAACTGACCGGGACAGTTGCCAAGTCGCGCACCTGCCTGATCTTCATCAACCAGATCCGCGAAAAGATCGGCGTCATGTTCGGTAATCCAGAAACCACCACCGGCGGCCGCGCGCTGAAATTCTATTCGTCGGTGCGCATCGACATCCGCCGCATTGCCGCCATCAAGGACGGCGACGTAGTCACGGGCTCGCGCACCAAAGTGAAAATCGTCAAGAACAAAGTCGCCGCCCCGTTCCGCGAGGCCGAATTCGACATCCTCTACGGCGAAGGCATTTCGCGCGAAGGCGACCTGCTCGATCTGGCAGCCGTGCAGAACATCGTCGAGAAGTCGGGCTCCTGGTACAGCTACAAAGGCGAGCGCATCGGACAAGGTCGCGAGAACGCCCGCGCCTTCCTGAAGGAAAACAAAGACACGATGGTGAAGCTCGAAGCGGAAGTCCGAAAAGCGCTGGGACTGAGTGGCGGGCCGGTGGCACCTGCACCCGCTCCCGCTCCAGCCGCTCCCGTGGCCGCTGTCGCCCAGTCGGCCGGTACGCAGGGACGAGTCACCACCATGCCGAGTGCTGCGCCGGAACCGGCAAAGGTGCCGGCGGCAAGACGTTAGTAGAGGGCGCGCTGGAGATGGCGCGCCTATGACTAGACGATCCGTGACCTCGGTGATTCGTTACTGAGCTGTCATCTTGCGCGGAACATGTTCGCGCGAAGCGCGCGAACATGTGTTTCGAGGGAGCGTCGCCGCTCTAGATAACATTTCCTGCTCACCTCTCCTTGGCAGACGCGTCTACTACCGGGTAAAGTAGTGTGTCTTCGTTCCCGGGTTTTCAAGCCCCTACAACACAGGAGTCTGCTCCATGCGTTATGCAGTGATTGTGCTGCTCGCTGTCTCATGTCTCGGCAATGTTGCCCGCACTCAAACCGCTGACGAACTCATCGCCAAGAACATTCAGGCCAAGGGTGGGATCGACAAGATCAAAGCCATCAAGAGCGTTCGCCAGACCGCCAAATTCGATCTGGGCGGTGGTTTTCGAGCGCAAGGGCTGCAGGAAAACATGCGCCCTAACCTGCTGCGGCAAACTATTTCAATCCAGGGTATGACCGCCGTTCAAGCCTACGACGGCTCCACGGGCTGGCAGATTCAGCCCTTCCAGGGTCACAAGGATCCGGAATTCATGGGCGAGGACGACCTGCGCGACATGCAGCTCGACTCTGACTTTGACGGTCCGATGATGGACTACAAAGATAAGGGCAACACCGTTGAGTATCTGGGCCACGACATCGTGGACGGCGACGACGCCCTTCGCCTCAAAGTGATGTTGAAGAATGGCGACATCGTTTACTACTATTTCGATCCCGATACTTTTCTTGAAATCCGCAAAGAGATTCAGCAGTTCATCCGGGGCTCGGTTCGGGAACGCGTCGTCGATTACGGCTCGTACAAGCCGGTCAACGGAGTGATGTATCCCTTCTCGATTGCGACCGGTTCAAAAAG
>JAYTFO010000099.1:0-8019 GCA_043734305.1 Acidobacteriota bacterium
GATCGTTTTCTGGGAATGATCGGTTGCGTAGTCGATCTTCAGTTTCTGATCGGTCGCTTGCAGGAAGTCAATCGCGCGGGCCTCATCCCCTACGTGGTCGACAGCCAGGGACGCCTGGTCGCTGCCGCAGCCGCGGATTTTGCGACCGGGCAGGACATGACCAGCTTCGACATCGTCAAAAGTTTTGTGGACGAAGGCGCCAAAGCCCAACTCGCGGAAACTCGCGAATTCACGGTTCGCGATGGCAAGGGCAAAACTGAGATGTTGGGAACGTACAGTCCCGTTTCCGCGCTCAACTGGGCGGTGGTGGTTCAAAAGCCGAGCGACGAGGCCTACCGCAGCATCTACGAAATGCAGCGCACCGGACGCCTTCTGGCTCTGCTTGCGGTTTTCCTGAGCATCGGCTTGAGTATTTTTTCGGCCCGCCGCATCACTCATCCCTTGCAAGTGCTGGCCGAATCCAGCCGCGCGATTGCCAAAGGTGACTTCACCCAGCGCGTCCACATAAAAACGCGAACGGAAATCGGGGAACTCGCGTCGACTTTCAACACCATGTCGGAGGAACTGGAGCAGTTCGTCGAGGACCTGCGGCGCGCCGCCGACGAAAACAAGGCCCTGTTCATGGGCTCGATTCAGATGCTCGCAGGCGCAGTCGACGAAAAAGATCCGTACACGCGAGGCCACTCCGACCGCGTCACCAAGTACTCGCTCATGATCGCGACGGAGATGGGGCTGGATCCCGGCTTCCTGGAAATCCTTCGCATCTCGGCGCAATTGCACGACGTCGGCAAGATCGGAATCGAAGACCGCATTCTGAAAAAACCGGGCGCACTGACTCCGGAAGAATTCGAGATCATGAAGACGCACACCACCAAGGGCGCCAACATTCTTCGTCCGATCCCGCAGTTGCGCGAGATGTTGCCTGGCATCGAACTGCATCATGAAGCGCTCAACGGACGCGGCTACCCCTACGGACTTTCGGGCGACGACATACCGCTCCTTCCCCGCGTGATCGCCGTGGCCGATACCTTCGACGCTCTCACCACCAATCGCCCGTACCAGCAGGCGCACGATCCTTACGAAGCCATTCGCATCATTGAAAATCTTTCCGGCAAACGTCTCGACCCAATCGCCGTCACCGCTCTGTTGGCGATCTTCCTGCGCGGAGACATCAAGATTCCGAAGTCGGACGCGCTTCCGGGCACAACCCAGGCTTTGCCCGGCCCACTGACGCCCGTCGACCCAGTTGTCGCTGACACGCGACGTTCCTAGAGTGCTCCGGGCCTCGGGCTACGAGCTAATACTCTTCCTGACCTTCCGTCTGTTTGTAGGCGCGCATTTGTCTTGAAGATGGGTGTTGCTTTGAAGGGGCGCAGCTTCAGCCGCATCGTAAGCTGCCTTGTCGAAGCTCGGAGCTCACAGCTCGAAGCTCGCAGCCCTTATAATCACCTTTCGGACATCTCAATGATTCAGACCCTTTTCGGCAGCCTGGACGAAGTCCAGAAGCCCAGTTTTCTCGATCGCATGAAGGAGGCGGTCTCGCGCACCCGCGAGAACCTGGCCGAGCGCATCGAGGACGTAGTCGCCATCGGCAAGGAAATCGACCGCTCCACGCTCGACGACCTGGAAGCCACGCTCATCGGCGCCGACCTGGGCACGACCACCACCCACGAAGTTCTCCAGAAACTGCGCGATAAAGCCGATCGCAAACAAATCAAAGACGTGGGTGAACTCAAGCGCCTGCTCAAGGAAGAGTTGCTGGCTATCCTGAACTCAACCACATCGCGCCCGCTCACGAAAGTCGAGGGCACGCCCGAAGTGATCCTCGTCGTCGGCGTCAATGGCACCGGCAAAACAACAACCATCGGCAAGCTCGCGCAGGTTTTCCGTTCGCAAGGGAAAACCGTCCTGCTGTGCGCGGCCGATACATTCCGAGCCGCCGCCATCGAACAACTGGAAATCTGGGGACAGCGCACCGGCACCGAAGTGATCAAGACCAAAGCCGGTGGCGATCCCGCAGCCGTGCTCTTCGATGCCTTGCAGGCCGCCACCGCCCGCAAGACCGATTACGTCATCGTCGACACCGCCGGCCGTCTGCATAACAAACAGAACCTGATGATGGAACTGGAAAAAATGAAACGCACCGCCGACCGCATCGTCCCCGGCGCGCCGCATGAAACCTTGCTGGTCATGGACGCCACCCCCGGCCAGAACGGATTGCAACAGGCGCGTCAGTTTACGCAATCCGCCGGCGTCACCGGAATCGTGCTCACAAAACTAGATGGCACAGCCAAAGGCGGCGTCGTGGTTGCGATCTCGCGCGAGTTGGGACTGCCGGTGCGCTTTGTGGGCGTCGGCGAAAAAATTGGCGACCTGCTGCCGTTTGACGCGAAGGAATTCGTGGATTCGCTGTTTGCTTGAAGGCAGTTATCAGAGGAACTAATTCCCCTTGAGCGACGAACTTTATCAAATGCGCCGAGCCCTCGAACTAGCCGGTCGCGGCATTGGTTTGGTTTCACCCAATCCGGTGGTGGGCTCAATCGTCGTGGATTCGGCCGGGAAAAAGGTGGGCGAGGGCACGCACACTTACGATGGCGTGAAGCATGCCGAAGTGCTGGCGCTGGAACAAGCCGCTGGACGCGCCCGCAGCGGCACTCTCTATCTCAACCTCGAACCCTGCTCGCATCATGGACGAACTTCGCCTTGCGCCGACGCCATCATCGCCGCCGGAATCCGCCGCGTTGTTTGCTCGATGCTGGATCCTAATCCGCAAGTCAGCGGTGCCGGCATCGCAAAACTGCGCGCCGCCGGAATCCAGGTTGATGTCGGCCTGTTCGAAGCCGAGGCGAAGAAGTTGAACGAGAGTTTCGCGAAATACATTCGCACAACTCTCCCCTTTGTCACCTTGAAATCGGCCATGACGCTCGACGGCAAAATCGCCGCCGCCGCCAAACCGGGCACCGACACCGCGTCATCGACGCCCGAATCCGAAGGCGCGCGCACCGGCCATCACTGGATCACCGGAGAGTTGGCCCGCGCGCATGTTCAGCAACTCCGCCATGCGCATGATGCAATTCTGGTTGGCGTCGGCACCGTGATTGCCGACGATCCCCTTCTCACCGACCGCAGCGGACTGGCCCGGCGCAGGCCACTACTGCGGGTGATCCTCGATTCCTTTTTACGCCTGCCGAACACCTCGCGCATCGTGAAGACGGCGCCGCAGGACGTTCTCGTGCTCTATTCATCCGCCGATGAAAGTCGCAAACGCGAACTGGAAGTACTCGGTGTCCGCGTGGAACAGGTCGCCTCCGCCGATCCCGACGGACGTCCGAACATGACTGAAGTAGTACGCCATCTTGGCCAGTTGACGATCACCGGTCTCTTGATCGAAGGCGGTGCCTTAGTAAACTGGGCCGCGTTGTCGACGGGAGTTGTTGACAAACTATTTCTCTACTATGCTCCCATGATCTTCGCGGGCACAGGCTCCGTACCCTTTGCCGTCGGCGAAGGGTACCACCACATAAGTGAAGCCGCTCGCGTGAAGAGTCTGGAGTTACACCGCTTCGGCGAAGATTTCGCCGTCGAAGGCTATCTCCGTGATCCCTACGCTTAACAATAGAGCTGGACCTTACAACGGCCCAGCCACGAAGCGGCGGCACAGGAAAGCCTGGCACGGCAGTGCCGGGAGGACAACAGTGGCGAGTGAGTCCCGAAGGGACGGCACCTCCACAGAGGAAATCATTCATGTTCACCGGCATCATCGAGGAAGTCGGAACCGTCTCCCACTTCGATCAGCGCGGTGAAAACCGCCGCCTGACCATCCACGCGGTCAATACTCCCGTACATCTAAAACCCGGAGACAGCGTGTCCGTTAGCGGCGTTTGCCTGACTGCTCTCGACATTAAACCGACCTCTTTCTGCGCCGACCTCGCGCCCGAAACATGGCGGCGAACATCATTCTCACGCATACACGAGGGCGCCCGCGTCAACCTTGAACTGCCCATGAAGGCCGACGGACGATTCGGCGGACACATCGTGCAAGGTCACGTGGACGGCGTCGGCCGCCTCATCGAACTCGAACGCATCGCCGACTCCGAGAACTGGTGGCTGCATATTGAAATCCCCGCCGAGATCGAAAAGTACACTGTATTCAAGGGTTCGATTTGCATCGAGGGCATCAGCCTCACGGTCGCCAAGTTGGACGACAGTCGCTGCACGATCGCCATCATTGCCCACACCGTCGCGATGACCAACCTCGGCTCACTCAAGCCCGGCGATCCGGTGAACCTCGAAGCCGACCTGATCGCCAAGTATGTCGAGAAGATGATGAAACGCGGGCAGTCGGAGAGCACACTTACGATCGCGGAATTAGTGCAGCAGGGGTTTTGAAAACTTACTTGACACTGTCGTAGGGGAACCTACGCTTCCAGCGTCAATTCATCCAACTCCAGAAACTCGTGCACAATCCGCTCTTCCGATTTCTCCATCTCAGTGTAAGTCCCAAAGAAGATCACGCGTGCTTCGTGCAGGAACACGATTCGGTCCGCCAGTTTCTTAGCGAGTCGCATGTCGTGGGTGACGACGACCGAGGTCAGGTGGAGTTGCAATTTTAGGCGGGCGATCAGATCGCCCAGCAGTTGCGCCATGAGCGGATCGACCATAGTGGTCGGCTCGTCGTACAAAACACATTCAGGCTGCGCAGACAGAGCGCGGGCGATCGCCACCGACCGCTTCATGCCGGTCGAGAGGTCGGAGGGCAGCAGGTCGCGCATCTCCTTGACTCCGACCATTTCCAGCAAACCGTCCACCACCTGGAGAATCTGGTCTTCCGAAAGTTCTTTGCGTTCACGCAAAGGAAAGGCCACATTTTCGCCGACGCTGAGAGAATCGAAGAGCGCGCCATTCTGAAACACCATCGTGACCTTCTTGCGGATGAGTTCCAACTGCTCTTCGTTGTAGTCGGTAATGTCTTCTCCGGCAACGATGACGCGCCCGGAATCCGGCTTCAAAAAGCCCATGATGCTATGCAGCGACACCGATTTCCCGACTCCGCTTCGGCCCAGAATGCAAACCATCTCTCCCGGCAGGACATCGAAGCTCACGCCATCGAGGATGACGCGGTCTCCGAACGCCTTGGAAACATTTTGAAACTCGATGTAGGGACGGTTCGTTCCGTTAGCCATCGCCAACAGCATGGCATGAGAGGTGCATCCGGCTCAACCGTTTGCCTAAAACTTTGGATTGGTAGCGAGGCGGCACGTTGGCGGAAAGCCCCCTCTGCGCTGATTTGCTACGGCAACAACTCGTAGCTCACGAACGCAAATTTCTTCGAATTCGGCGACCACGAATTGACGTTGATCGAACCCTGGCCGCCGAAGAACTGCGTGAGCACGGGAATCCCATCGTCATCGTCTTTCGGGAGTTGCGCGGGCGCGTTGCTGGCCGGTAACGGAATCATTCGCAACTGGACGGCGGTTTTGAAATCGTGCCCTTTGGTTCCAGGAGGAAAAGTAAGGAACGCCATCCACTTGCCATTGGGCGATGGATGCGGGAACCAGTCTTCGCCGGCGTCACCGGTCACGCGCTCGGCTTTGCTGTCGTTCGGTCCGGCGCCGTCGGACGGGAAACGCCAGATATCCCACCCGCCCGAACGATCGGTGTTGATGTAGATCCATTTTCCGTCGGGCGAGTAGTCGGGGCCATCGTCAAAGCCTGGGCTTGATGTGAGCCTCTCTTCTTTGCCACCGCTGGCAGAGACGCGGTAGATATCGAAATTCCCGCCACGCTCTCCGACAAACGCCAGCCAGCGCCCATCTGGCGACCAGCCGTGAAAATAACTCGGCATATTCGGAGTTAGTATTTGCTGGCTGGTGCCGTCCGCGTTGGATACATACACTTGCGATTCCTCCGCAGGCGGGTGCTGCGCGGAGAACGCCAGCCGCTTCCCGTCGGGCGAGAGCGCCTTGTCGTTGTTGCAGTCGTACGCCTTGTCGAGGGCGAGCTTCCCCGGCTGCGCTTCCCCTTTGGCGTCGAACACGAAGCGGTAGATCACTCCGCCCGAGTTTGCCAGCAGATACTTGCCATCCGGAGACCAGTTCGGCGCCTCCCACAATTTGTCAGCCGTGTAGGCGACGCGCACGGTCTTGCTCTCCAGATCGTAGATCGAAATTTTGCTGCGAACATTTTCCGGATTCGGATGAGCCTCCGTCGCCGACAGTTCCTGGATGCTCACATTGGAAAACACCGCCGTCTCCAGCACCTTGGCATCGTGCGAACAGACTCCGAGGCCGACGTATACAGACCCGTCAAGACTCACCGTCGCCGGGATTGACGCGACCAACGGCTCGCCCGGTTTACCCACTGACATCAGGAACTGCGCACCACGCCGCTCAAGACGGATACGAAGCGGCGCATTCACGCTCGACCGAACCTCGGAAGTTTCGGCTCCGGGAATTGGACGAAATTGAAGCGCTGTGAGGCCGTCCCCGTGCAGGGCAACGTCGGCATAGGCGGCGTTACCGTCCAGATTCTGGCGCACCACCAGCACGGCCTTGCGGTGATCTTCGACACCCTTGCCAATAAATTGCACGTCCGCGGTGATCGCAAAATTTCCGCTGACTCGCTTCCAAACGAAATGAAACGCATCGACCGGTCCCCACATATTGGTGCCGCCGCCCGTGATTCGATACTCGCCCTTCGCGGCGTCGAAGGAAGCGGATCCCGGTCGAGGATTGTCGCCAACGTCACCGTGAGCGTCGAACACACCGATGGATGCAGGAGGTTGCTGCGCTGCAGTCCAAGGCGAAGCACTCACGACAAGAACGGTAATTGCCAGTGCAACAATGTGTTGGCGAAGAAAACGTAAGCGATTCATGAGGAAGTCTCGGCACCAAAAAAATTTGGACGAAAACGGAAAGTCGAGCCCACACTCGTCAGCGCAGAACGTCTAACTTCCACTATCACCCAGATTCTCAAGCACTGTACCACTTAGCCTGACAATCGCGGCGTCCGAAAATTGCGCGGTTGGACTCGACCGCGAACCGAACCTCAATCGACAACCCGTCAATAATTCCCGAGTTAGGAACCTGCGCTCGTTGCCCTACAATTCTGGCCACAGCTTTGCGATAGACTTCGAGAGGCAGAGAAGAAATCAGAATCCATGGCGACTGCTGAAACAGCGAATCTGGAGAACGAATCCGACCAGGCCGGCAAGGCTGCAGGCCCTTGCGTAATGGTGCTGTTTGGGGCGGCTGGCGACCTGACCAAACGCAAACTGGTTCCGGCATTATTCAACCTGGTAAAAGCCAAGTTGTTGCCCAAGGATTTCGCGGTCCTGGGCGTTTCCGTGGACGACTTGAGTCTGGAACAGTTTCGCACTCAAGTCACTGGATTTCTGCCCGCTGAAGATCGCGGAACGGAACACTGGCAGTGGTTCACGGAGCGGCTCTTCTATCAGCGCGGTGAATTTTCTGACCCGAACACTTATACCGCGCTCGCAAGCCGGCTCAGCGATTTGGATCGGGATCGCCAGACCTCCGGCAATTACATGTTCTACCTCGCGACGTCGCCC
Organism: Acidobacteriota bacterium; assembly: GCA_043734305.1. Lineage (GTDB taxonomy): Bacteria > Acidobacteriota > Terriglobia > Terriglobales > Acidobacteriaceae > Acidiflorens. Next base: position 7,571 of record JAYTFO010000099.1, read on the forward strand.
AAATTTTTTGGGCCGATTGTCGAACATCTGGGAACTGCCGGCCTGTCGCGCCAGGAAGATGGACGCTGGCGGCGGGTCATCATCGAAAAACCTTTCGGGCACGACCTGGAATCCGCCAAAGCGCTGAACCGCGAAGTCAAAAGTGTATTGAACGAGAACCAGATCTATCGCATCGATCACTACCTGGGCAAAGAAACTGTCCAGAACATCATGGTCTTCCGGTTCGACAATGCAATTTTTGAACCCATCTGGAACCGCCGCTATATCGATCACGTGCAGATCACGAACGCGGAGACCGTTGGCGTGGAACAGCGCGGCGGATACTTCGACACCGCCGGCACTCTGCGCGACATGGTACCCAACCACCTGATGCAGCTTCTCAGCCTGACTGCGATGGAGTCTCCGGCATCGTTTCAGGCCGACGCTGTCCGCAATGAGCAGGCCAAGGT